>JAGHUW010000118.1 GCA_018064625.1 Candidatus Cryptobacteroides equifaecalis
AACTACGTAAGCTACCGTGTGAGAAGCGTTGACAAGCAGAAGCACGATGTGAAGCTTTCTGTAGAGGCTGGTGCCGAGTGGGCATTGGATTACGCCATAGATGAGTTTGCAGAGGCTGAAACTTACGGAAAAGGGGACCTTCTTTTTGCCCGCACTGGCAACGTAAGGCAGGATGTTCTGTGGAAGGCTGGAGACAACGTCCGCATAGACTGGGGTTGGTTCTATCTCGCAGCAGAGAAGGAAGGCAGTTCCATGAGGGCCCTTCCTGGGGGAGACATTGCCTTTGAACGCAATCTGGGAAGTGTTGCCAAGGCTGAAGGGAAGTTCATGGTGGGCTATGATGACGTATATTCCATCCAGTTCTTCGGCCAGAATCTGCGTCCTTACTGGAATGAGGAAGGGAAGAGCAGCATAGAAAAGGCTTTCAAGGCTGCCCTGGCAGACTACGAAGTGCTCATGGAGGAGAGCCGCAGCTTCGACGCGGATCTCCTTGCCCGTGCGGAAGCCGCAGGCGGCCGTGAGTATGCCGAGCTCTGCGCCCTTGCCTACAGGCAGGCCATCCATGCCCACAAGCTTGTGAGGCTGCCTAACGGGGAACTCGGCTTCTTCAGCAAGGAGAACAATTCCAACGGATCCATAGGAACGGTGGACGTGACCTACCCGTCCGTGCCTCTGTTCTTCATATACAACCGCGAGCTGGTGAAGGCCATGCTCAATTTCATCTTCTATTACAGTGAGACAGGAAGATGGAACAAACCTTACCCTGCACATGACGTAGGAACCTATCCTCTTGCCAACGGCCAGACTTACGGCAACGACATGCCTGTGGAGGAGGCCGGAAACATGCTCACCATGACCGCCGCCATCTGCCGTTACGACGGCAATGCGGATTACGCCCGCAGACACTGGAAGGCCCTCACGCTGTGGGTGAAGTATCTGGAGCAGTTCGGTCTTGATCCTGAGAATCAGCTCTGTACCGACGATTTTGCCGGTCATTTCGCGCATAACGTCAACCTGTCTGCAAAGGCCATAATGGGAATAGCCTGCTACGGTTATATGGCCGGGCTGCTGGGGGATGAGGAACTTGCGTCCGAGTACGCGAAGAAAGCCCGTGAGATGGCTGCCGAGTGGAAGAGGATGGCCGACGACGGCGATCACTACCGTCTAACCTTCGACAAGCCGGATACCTGGAGCCAGAAATACAACATCATCTGGGACAAGCTTCTTGGCCTGGAGATATTCCCTGACGAGGTAATGCGCAAGGAGATAGCCTATTACCTTCGAATGCAGCAGGTCTATGGTCTCCCGCTTGACAAGCGTGAGTCTTATACAAAGACTGACTGGATAATATGGACTGCCGCAATGGCTGAGTCCCAAGATGATTTCAGGGCACTTGTAAGCCCTATGTACAAGTTCTATAACGAGACCGTGGACAGAATCCCTATGGGTGACTGGGTTTGGACAGACAAGCCGGAAAGGGTGAATTTCAAGGCTCGTTCCGTTGTAGGTGGAATATTCATGAAGATGCTTGCATATGAGAATAAATAGATTGATACTTGCCTTGCTGGCCCTTCTGCCGGCATCCGGGGCCGGGGCCCAGTCCCTGGCCTATCATTTCGACGCCCCGGCCGCAATCTGGGAGGAGTGTTTCCCTCAGGGCAACGGCCGCATAGGCTTCATGGCAGACGGTAGGACGGACCGTGAGAAGATAGTCCTCAATGAGATTTCCACTTGGTCCGGAAGCATTCAGAATACAGACAACCCGGAGGCTGCAAAGCATCTGCCGGAGATACGATCCCTCCTTTTCCAGGGCAGGAACTTCGAGGCGCAGGAGCTGGTTTACAAGTACTTCACCTGCGCCGGGGTAGGCTCCAACGGAGGTAAGTCCTTCGCGAAGCCTTACGGCTGCTATCAGCTCTTCGGCAATCTTTATATAGATTACGGCATGAAGGGCGAGGTTAGCGGCTACCGTCGCGAGCTCAGCCTTCCCGAGGCCGTTTCCGTCGTCAGCTATAAGCAGGGCGGCGTCAATTACCGCAGGGAACTCTTCGCATCTTACTGCGACGACGTCAACGTGATTCGCCTCACCGCAGACAGGAAAGGCGCCATCAGCCTGAAACTCAGCATGGACCGCAAGTCCAACGTGGAGTGGAAGCAGGCGTGGCAGCCGGTCTGCAGCGTTGAGGACGGAGACCTTCTTTTCAGGGGTAGGCTTCATGCCGGCACTGAGGCCGATGATGACGCGGAGCTCAAGGGAATGAAGCTCGAGGGCCGCGTGCGCGTGCTGCTGCCCAAGGGAGGCTCCCTCAGCAACGACGGGCAGAGCCTCAGCGTCAGCGATGCCAGCGAGGTCATCATCCTGGCAGGCAGCATCACAGACTACTTCAGCGAGGGCTACGCCTCGGAGCTGAAGGCTCAGGTCGATGCCGCTGCGAAGAAGTCTTACCGCAAGCTGCTGAGCTCGCACAAGGAAGCCTTCGGCCGCCTCTTCGGCAGGGTGGACCTCAGCTTCGGCTCGGATCCTGCGAGGGAGGCCCTTCCTATGGGAGAGAGGCTTGCCGCCTTTGAGAAAGATCACAACGACCCTTCGCTGGTAAGCCTTTACTATCAGTTCGGACGTTATCTTCTCATCAGCTCTACCCGCCCGGGCTGCCTGCCTCCGAATCTGCAGGGCCTCTGGGCTCAGACCATCAGGACGCCCTGGAACGGGGACTATCACATGAACATCAACGTGGAGATGAACCTCTGGCCTGCGGA
>JAGHUW010000086.1 GCA_018064625.1 Candidatus Cryptobacteroides equifaecalis
TGCGTGAGCTTGTACTCCACTGCCTGCTCCGGCTCTGTCATCATGGATGGCACCACAGCCTCCGGGAATCTCTTCGGGGCCGATGAGGACGCAGCCTGACCGCTCCCCCTTCGGCCGCAGGAGGCCAGAAGCAGAACTGAAAGCGATATGAGCAGGAACCTTTTCATCACAAAAGGTAAATATAGCAATTTTCTAGAAGAAACGGCCTATCCAGTTCTGGTCAAGGGTAACAAGGCCGCCGGCGGCATCCCTGAGGGCCGGGTTACGGTTCACTATGCCAGCGCAGTCCTCATAGACATTGAAGCCTATCTCAAGCATCTCCATCTGCCCGTTCTGCGGATAGGCCATGATGATGGACTGGTCCGCCCCGTCCATGCGCAGGAAACGCAGGCTTACATCCTTGCCCATCTCCCTGATGGTCACGTATTTGCATAGCTCTACGACAAGATCATCCAGGCCTGCGGTGAATATCTTCACCTTCTCCATGAGCGACCCCACGTCCGAGACCAGGCGGCAGTTGTAGCCCTCCATCCCGTCTGAATGAAAGACCGAATCAGTAAGGCATACGAGAACCTTCGCTTCCGGATCGTGATAGAGCATGTCATATTTCAGTATCTGCCTGTGGCCGCAGTGAGGGCACTCGGCGGTGAATACCTCACCGCTGCAGACCTTCTCCCTGAGTTCCGGAGTCTCCGACACGTTGATACTTGGATATATCCTTACCCTGTGCTGCTGCCCGCAGGAAGGGCATTTTACCTGAATTTCATTATAATTTGCCATACTATGCGAAATTACTACTATTTAACTATCTTTGCAACCGGTATTAACCTGAATCAAGTTAGTAGTTATGATTAAATCAAATTCAAACTGGGCAAAACTTCTTCACACCGAGGATTGGCTCGCAGTATGGCTGGGATTCATCGTCATCGCCATCGGGGCTGTCTCCGTACTCTGCGGAGCATTCGATTTCTCTGCACTCACATTCAAGACATGGACTCTCGGGGAGACTCTCAGCGAGGCTCAGGCCGACAAAGTTGTGCCTCTGGGTCAGCAGCTTGCATCCGGAACTTTCTGGATCAAACTCCTCAGGACCTTCGTGGTTCTTGGAATTCTTTTCACAGCAGGAGCAAAACTTCTCGGAGGGGAGGTGAAGAAATACATCCCTGCTTTTGCAGGACTTTTCGTCCTTGCCATCGTTGTCAGACTCATCAGTGCCGAGTTCACCCTCAACCGTTATCTCGAGTGGGCATTCTGGGCTCTTATCGTAGGTCTGCTCGTTTCCAACACAGTGGGAGTCCCTCAGTGGCTCAAACCAGCCGTAAAGACTGAGTTCTACATCAAGACAGGTCTTGTAATCATGGGATTCTCCGTACTGTTCTCCAACATAGCAAAGTTCGGTCTCTACGGCCTCGGAATAGCATGGATCGTGACCCCTATAGTGATAATCTTCATGTGGTGGCTGGGAACCAAGGTGTTCAAGATGGACAACAAGCCTCTCGTGATCACCCTCGCTGCGGCAACCAGCGTCTGCGGTACCTCCGCAGCCATTGCCACCGGAGCGGCTTCCAACTGCAAGAAGACAGACCTCACCATGGCAGTTTCCATCTCCATCATCTTCACAGTGCTGATGATGGTGTTCGAGCCTATGATAATCAGCGCATGCGGCATGAGCCCTCTCATGGGAGGCGCCCTCATCGGCGGAACGGTGGACTCCACCGGAGCCGTTGTGGTTGCAGGTACGGCCCTCGGCCCTGAGGCTCAGACAGCGGCAGTGCTCGTGAAGTCCATACAGAACATACTCATAGGCTTCATAGCCTTCTTCGTGGCCCTCTTCTTCGCAACCAAGGTTGACAAGACAGGTACCCAGAAAGTGGGAGCGATAGAGATATGGAGGCGTTTCCCTAAATTCATCATAGGTTTCTTCGTGGCATCCCTCATTGCTTCATTCGTGATAATGCCGGCCTTCGGAGGAGAGCAGGTAGGCGCCATCAACAAGGTACTGGACCAGTACAAGAACTGGGCTTTCGTGCTCGCATTCACCAGCATAGGCCTTGACACAAACTTCAAGGAGATCACAAGGCAGATGCAGGGAGGCAAGGTCCTCTGGCTGTACATCGCAGGCCAGGTGTTCAACATCGTTCTCACCTTCGCAGCGGTATGGTTCCTGCTTTCAGGAGCAGTGTTCCCTATCCCTGTCCTCGACTGATGAAAAGGAAAGACAGCATAATGAAAGTGGCGGCCATCGTGATGATGGTCGCCATTATCGTTACTGCCCTTTATATCATGGTAAACGGCCTGGGTCTGCAGGACAGCCTGGACTTCGGAGCCGGGTCATATTATTATGCGGACATTCCGGAATTCGACAGATATCTCAAATGGGACGCCTTCCAGGCCTCTCTGCCCTACTGGGTGTACGTTCTGCTCTTCCTTCTCTGGGGAGCGCTGATGTACAAGCTATGGAAGTGGATTGACCGCCGATAGCTACATGGCTATGGAGAACACCACCCCTACACTGTGATGACCGTCGCCTGTCCTTTCCACAACCTTTTCAAAGGCCGAACCCCCGTTATAATTGTAGCTGACTCCAAGTTTTGTATCGAAAGGCAGCCACAGGATGTTGCCCAGCTTCACGCAGAAATCGGCTCCCACGCTGAAGAGATTGCCCGCAGACGCCGCCGTGCTGAAGAAACTGTAATCTCCATGCAGGTCAAGTTCAAGATTCCTGACGTATGCCACCGGGCTCAGGCCGCTCCATTCTATGGAGGCGAAAGGCATGGCATAATCGAAGGTGAATTTGTTCCTTGACGGATAGGCCCCCAGTATGGCCGCAGCCCCGGTGAAACCTCTCGGAGCCGTATTCACTGTCTCCTGTGCAAATATGGCACCGGACGGGCTGCCGGCGAATACGCCGCTCAGCCTGATTCCGTGCTCCGGGAGTATGCCCGGCACGTATGCATACACGAAGGCATGCGCGTTGCTTGTGAACACATCTGTCATGGAAGGCCTCATGGACCAGCCCAGCTCGGCTCCTATACCCCACTTCGGATACACGCAGGAGCCAGGCGTACGCAGCATGGTATAGGCCCTGAGGCTCATGCTCAGCCTGCTCATGTAGTTCTGCCCTATGAATTTCTTATCCGTATTGTAGAATCCGTAGACGTCATTGCCTGCAGAGATGCTCAGCTGCGGAATCACTCCCCTGCTCCATCCTCCGGAAGACAGATTGAACGGAATATAGGTCTTGATGTAGGCCCCCAGATAAGGAAGCCTGGCCTGCTGGGCCTGCATGCTCATTCCCCCCTGGGTTGCCTTGCGTCTGTATGCGTAGGC
>JAGHUW010000176.1 GCA_018064625.1 Candidatus Cryptobacteroides equifaecalis
GGCACAAACGACAGCAAGCCTCAGAACTGGAACGAGGAGACCTTCACCAAGGACTACGACAAGTTGATACGCAAGCTCAAGAGCCTGCCTTCGCACCCGGATATATACGTCTGCCTCCCCCCACCTTCGCTCAGCGACAGCTTCGGCATTCGAGACAGCATCATACGCAATTATGTCCTCCCTGTGCTGCGCAGACACGCAGACCACCACTGGCTTGAGATCATAGACCTTTTCACCCCGCTGGAGGGACGCGGCGACCTCTTCAACGACGGAATACACCCCAACGAGGCGGGAGCCGCGCTGATCGCAGGCAGGATACGTGAGACCCTGCAGGACAACGGCTGGGGCGAGGTGCCGGGAAAACGCATACTCTTCATAGGCGATTCCATCACCGACGGGGGCTGGGGCAATGCCGACTCGAAGCCTTCCGCCAACAGGAACCACTACGACATGAACCATATCTACGGCCACGGATACGCGCAGATGTGCGCGGCGCAGATGCAGGCACGCAAGCCTCAGGCCGGCTACCACTTCTACAACAGAGGCAAGGGAGGAGACAATCTCAAGGGCGTAAGCTCACGCTGGGATGACGACGTGCTTGCCGTTCAGCCTGACCTTGTATCCCTTCTGATAGGCATCAACGACGTGGGTCAGAACACTGTGGAGACCTTCGACTTCGCCGGATGGGAGGGCATGCTGCGTTCAGTCATAGAGAAGACCCTCGCCACCGGGGCCGACATGGTCCTCTGCACTCCTTTCATCGCAAAAAGAGGCGCTACAGGCCGCAGGGAGAACTACGATGCAAAACGCGAGGTGGTGCTGCAGCTGGCTCAGATCGTACGCCGCCTGGCAAAGGAATACGGGCTGACATGCGTAGACTTTGCTCCGCTTATTGACAAGCTTGTGGACAGCGACAGGTCCGGCGACCGCAACTACTGGATGTGGGACGGAATACACCCTACCCAGGCCGCACACCTCAAGATGTCTGAACTGTGGCTGAAAAAAGTCAGGTTCTAGCGGATTCCTCCGAGCGCAGGGAAGGGAGGTTCACCCCAAAGGCAACGGCGAGTATGCGGATCAGCACCACGGAAACCAGACACAGTACCTGGCAGCCAATGTCCGCCATCCCCAGAGAAAAGGCTATATAATAGATGATGCCTCCGAGCACGCTTGCCACGGCATAGATATCCTTCCTGAAGATGAGAGGCACCTCATTTATGAGGACGTCTCTCATCATTCCTCCGGCAGCTCCAGTGATGGCCGCCATGATGATGTTCACCCAGAAAGGGAATCCCGCCGCAAGGCTTTTCTCCAGGCCCACGACCGTGAAAAGACCGAGTCCCAGGGCGTCGAAGATGAAGAAGGCGTTGTTCATGTGGATCAGATGCTTCTTGAAGACGATCACGAACAGCAGAGCTATGGCCGTGATGACA
This sequence comes from Candidatus Cryptobacteroides equifaecalis, assembly GCA_018064625.1. Taxonomy (GTDB): domain Bacteria; phylum Bacteroidota; class Bacteroidia; order Bacteroidales; family UBA932; genus Cryptobacteroides; species Cryptobacteroides equifaecalis. The sequence continues at coordinate 1,434 of JAGHUW010000176.1, forward strand.
ACATAAGACGGCTGAATCATCCAGAACGGGGTGAGGCCAAGGCACAGGTCCCTGATGGTACCTCCTCCCACAGCGGTGACGAAGCCCACCACGTAAGCACCGAAGATGTCGAAGTTCTTCGCCCCTGCGAGCCTCACTCCGCTTATGGCGAAAGCGAAGGTTCCCAGGTAGTCGAAGATTGTTACAAGTTCATTCAGTTCAACTAATTCCGTTCCCATACCCTCACGTAATCTATCTCATATTTCATTGGAAAATCCCTCAGGTCGTACTCCTTCACCCTGGTGTCCAGAGCCAGGTTCAGCAGTATGTACATCTTGTGATGGAAAGGATTCACGCCGGGCGAGCCGCCCTTTCCGTTTATGGTCTTTGAAAGGTCTATCTCATTGAGCAACGACTCATCAAGATATATCCTTATGAATCTCTCGTCCCAATCCATCCTCCACACATGGAAGCGCTGGCCCCAGCCCGGATCTCCCCCGCTGAGTCTGCTCAAAGGAGTGCAGCTGTCATCCCAGATGGGATTTTCCTCATCGGCCCCGCTCCAGCAGGCATTGGCAAGAACGGACGGCACCCCTCCCGCCTGGTAATACTCCAGCACATCAATCTCGCCGTTCCCCGGCCATGGATATTCCGTGCCGAGCAGCCAGATCGCAGGCCACGCTCCCTTCACCACAGGTATCCTGGCGCGCACCTCCAGCCTTCCGTAGCGGAAACTGTATGTATCTTTGGTAATAACACTTGCGCTGGTCCACTCCACCCTCTCCCTGCGGTTCCTCCAGTTACCCTTGGAAGGGTCGTATGAAGGGCAGGGAAAATCCGCGGGACGGGCGGTCAGGACAAGGCAGCCGTCCACCACGCGGGCATTTTCCGGGGTGTACCACTGCTGTTCATGATTGCGCACGAAGCCGCGCTCATAGCCCCACTTCGAAGCATCGGGGGCACCTTCCCTGTCAAATTCGTCTGACCACACGAGCTTCCATCCATTCTGGGAGAAAGCCACTGCCGCCGCAGACAGAATAAGAAATATGCTTGTCAAGAATCTTTTCATATATGCATCTTGAAAAAATGATCTACCGGACCGTGGCCTCCGCCTATCCTGTAATCGGCCCCGCTGACTATCGCGCCCGCAACATAATCCTTGGCGGCCTTCACGGCGTCATCCAGCGCAAGCCCCTGAGCAAGGAATGAGGCCAGTGCCGACGAGAGCGTGCAGCCGGTGCCGTGCGTGTTGACGGAATCCACCCTCGGCGAGGCGAGTTCCAGGAAAGAGTCAGTCCCGGCGTTGTAGAAGACATCCACCAGCACATCGTCCTGAAGATGGCCCGCCTTCAGCAGCACGGAGACCCTGCCCCCCTGCGAAAGCTTGCGGGCAATGCGCGGAAGGTCCTCCTTCGAGCCTATGGCTTCCCCTGCAAGCACCTCTGCTTCAGGGATATTCGGCGTGATGACCCGCGCCAGTGGCAGCAGCTCAGTGACCAGAGCCTCCACAGCCGTATCCTCTATCAGGCGATGCCCCGAGGTAGACACCATCACAGGGTCGAGGACAAGATTCCGCACTGAGTGACGCCTCAGACTGGAAGCCACGGTGCGGACCACCTCGGCACTGTGCAGCATGCCTATCTTCACGGCATCTGCGCCTATGTCCGAGAGCACGGCATCTATCTGTGCCTCAATTACTTCTACCGGAACAGGAAAGACAGATTCCACCCCGAGCGTATTCTGCACGGTCACTGCCGTGATGGCGCTCGCCGCGTACGAACCCGTTGCGCTGATGGACTTTATGTCCGCCTGTATCCCGGCTCCGCCTCCGCTGTCGCTGCCGGCTATGGTCAATACTCTCGGATATGTTTTCATCTTCATTACGATATGACAAGCAAATTTACTACATTTGTAAGAAGAACAAAATGAAAAAGAACATGAAAATGCGTCATCTGACCCTTATCGCATGCGCCGCTGCGCTGCTCTCGGTCTTCAGTGCCCAGGCCAAGCCAATCAGCTCAAGAGTAATCCAGCCTCCTTATGCCCCTACGCCCGCCGGGATCCCGGCAAGCTTCGAGTGGATGATGAACCAGCTGCAGCAATGCACCCCGGACCTGGACCTCATAGTCCTGCCGGAATTCAGCGACGTGCCGGGTCGTACCAAGACACGCCAGGAGTATTTAGACGCGGTAGACGCAAACAATGAGCGCCTGCTCAAGGCCTGCGCGGAGACTGCCGCAAGATGCTCCGCCGTCCTCTTCGTGAACGCCATAGACCACACGCCGGAGGGAATACGCAACACCACCTTCGCCTTCGACAGGGCGGGAAAGCTCGTGGGCAAGTACTACAAGCGCCACGTGACCGCCGGGGAAAGGGATGACCTGGGCTTCGACGTTTCCTACGCAAGGCAGTGGTCAGAGCCGGACATCCTCGAGATAGACGGCATCAGATACGCCTTCCTCACCTGCTACGACTTCTATTTCTACGAGATGATCGGCCCTATCGCCCTCAAGGAACCGGACATCGTGATAGGCTGCTCCCTGCAGAGAAGCGACAAGCACCATGCGCTGGAGTTCATAAACCAGTTCTGTGCCTACAACACCGGCGCCTACCTCGTGAGAGCCTCCGTCAGCATGGGCGAGAACTCCACCGTGGGCGGCTCTTCCATGGTCGTTGCCCCTACCGGAATCATACTCGGCAACATGCGCAGCCGCACGGGCGCGCTGGACATAACTTTCGATCCGTCAGAGAAATACCTCAAGCCTGCGGGCTTCGGCAACCCTCTTGCCACCCATCCTTCCTATATGGAGATAGGCCGACGTCCATGGCTCTACCGTCCGGGTGGAAGCGCCATCTGCCTGCCTGTGGCCGAAGCCCCGGCCCAGCGCGTCTGCGCCCTTGGAGGCATGTACAGAATCGTAAGAAGCAGCCCTATGGCGGCGATAGGTGCGGCGATTGCAGAGGATGTGGACGAGATAGGCCTCAAGCTCACTCTGGCTCCGGACGGAAGCATACGCTGCAAAAGTCACAAGGTGGGCAGGAGCTGCGATCTGGATGCCGTTCTGCACAAGTTCAGCTGCCATACGATTTTCAACTTCACGCTGGAAGGCGAAGGATGGAATGCCGAAGCTGTGGCCAAGCTCGCCAGCCTGCTCAAAGCCTACGACTCCCTCAATCACGCCTACATCTGCTCAAGCAGCATAGAGACCCTCAGGCATGTGCACGACGCTCTCCCTAAGATGGCGCGCTGCCTGGAAGGAAGCGTTGTGGATGCCACAGCCGAGGGCTGCCAGATGGTAATGGTCACAAAGCATAACAGGGCCGCTGTCAAAGATGCTCACAAGGCCGGTCTGAGATGCGTCACCCACGGCAGCAGATTCTCGAAGGGCAGACTCTTCAGAAAAGGATTCGATACCGTGATAATCAGCGACTACCGATGAAGAAGTTCAAACCCGGACTTTTCCTCAAAGTCGTCATTGCCATAGCCTGCGGCGTGCTCCTGGGTTTCGTGGCCCCGGACTGGATGGTCCGTCTGCTCAAGACCTTCAATGTGCTCTTCGCCCAGCTCCTGAAGTTTATAGTGCCGCTGCTGGTGCTTGGCCTCGTGACCCCGGCAATCGCGAATGTAGGACGCGGCGCAGGAAAGATGCTGCTGGCGGTGATGCTCATATCCTATGCCTCGACCATCTGCGCGGGATTCTTCGCCCACGTCACCTCATCCTCGCTCTTCCCGCTTTACCTGGAACCGGGAGAACTGTCTGCAGACACCATCAAGGCCAAGGAGTTCCTCCCCTATCTTGAGCTGAAGATTCCGCCTCTGTGCGACATTCTCACCGCCCTGGTGCTCTCATTCATGATAGGAATAGGCATCATAGCCACCGGGGCCGGCGCCCTGAAGAAGGCCTTCGACGAGTTTGGCAACATAGTCAAAATCACCATCGAGAAGGTAATCATACCTCTCCTTCCCTTCTACATCCTGTCAATGATATGCGAGATGGGAGCCAAGGGAGTGATCTCCGTAATCATGGTTTCCGGCTTCAAGATCATACTCACGGGAGTGGTGCTCTCTATACTCTACCTCGTGATCCAGTACTGCATAGCAGGAGCCATCGCCGGCAAAAACCCGTTCAAATGTCTCTGGAACATGCTTCCGGCCTATCTCACGGCCTTCTCAATATGCTCCAGCTCGGCTGTAATCCCTGTCACTGCACGCTGCGCCCGCAAGAACGGAATCAGCGATGACATAGTGGACTTCACCATTCCTCTCTGTTCCACCGTGCACATGTGCGGTTCCACCATCAAACTTGCAGCCAGCTCCATAGCCGTGGCCTACCTGAGCGGAATGGAACTTCCGTTCGGGGTCTATGCCAGCTTCGTGCTGATGCAGGGGGTGGCCGCAGTAGCTGCCCCGGGAGTCATGGGCGGCGTGCTCATGGCATCCGTCGGCCTTCTTGAAACAATCATAGGCTTCAGCCCTGAACAGACCGCCCTGGTGATGACACTCTACCTCGCCTTAGACGGTTACGGCCCGGCCTGCAACGTCACCGGAGACGGAGCCATCGCCCTGGTGATCAACAGGATTTTTGGAAAAAGCGCTGAAGAATAAGGCTCAGATGCGTGCCCATCGAGGTATCGTAACCCTCTGAGAGATAAACCACGCGGCCGAATGAATCGGCAAGGACCAGATATGGGGAGATCCCGTTCAAAGCGGCGATCTTTCCATCGTGGTCGGTACCCCTGACGGCTCCCGGAATATTCCAGTCATCCGCCTTTGCATCAGCCTTGCGGACTATCAGCACCTTCCCTCCCCACTGCTCCAATTCAGATGATATTTCAGAAAGCTGGCGGAGAATATGGGTGGCAGGCTCTGTCCTGCTTCCAAGATATGCAAGGACATACCAGGTACGTCCCGTGACTGAGATGATGGACATAGGAGCAGCTGCGCCATCCGGGACAAAGCTCTGCTCCACGTCTATGCTGCCTATGACGGCAAGCTTGTCGCCGCTCTCCCTCACGTGAACCTTCTGTTCCGTGATGCAGCCCTCCCTGATACCGAACATGTCGATATGGGCAAGGACAGAGCCGTCTGCAAGCCTTAATCCGCTCACAAGCATATAGTCACCTTCATCCAGAGGGGCATTTCCCTTCAGATTCTCGGCTGCCACATCTGAATCCTCATCGAAATCAAGAAGCTTTGTGCGTCCATCCTCTATCCTGGAGATGGTGAATTGCCTGTAATAGGCTACGCCCTCATCACAGTCCAATGCCAGGAAGCCCTTCTTGTGCTCAAGCTCGGTGGCACCCTCGAAGTCCACATATTTCCATGAGCCATCTTCATAGTACTGCGGCTTGGCAGTGCCATCCTCGAGTCTGGAGGCGAATCCCAGGGACCTGCACGCAGCCACAAAGAAGATATCACGCGAGCGGCTGTCCGCACTGCGTCCCTCAAGGACGGCGGCAGGAGGGATCCTCAGGCCCATTGCCGAACGGCTGTCATCGACCCTTATGTTGCTTCTGATCCAGGCGGCCACTTCTAAAGGAGAGGTGACAGTGCCGGACATGGCCTCGTAAATGGCCTTGCGGTAAGGGAGAAGCTGCTCTATCTCTATCCTCTCACCGTTTCTGAACTCGGGATGATCCTTGTCCGACAGGCGGAAAAGGGCATCCTGAACCACCTCCGGAGTAACGTCGGTCAAATCTTTCTCGCTGAGATACTGCTTCACCACAGCAGGGATTTCCGTGTAACGGGTTGCCGCCACGCGGGCGTTCCTTATCTCATCCTCCTCCTTCAGGCGGGCTGCATTTGCCGCTGTCTGCTCTTCCGTGGCAAGTGACGGGAGGGCTTTTTCAGCAGGAGGGACAATGTCAAAATCAAAGGAAGCCCTCTCTCCCAACCTGTGGTCCAGTCTGAGTGTGACTGAGTCTGAATCCACCTTTGCAAAACCATAGATTCCGTCCTTGCAGGCCCAGGCAAGCATGTCTCCCAGGCCCATATCAAGGCCTGTGCATCCGTTTGAATCCGTGAGATATGAGGCTACAGTGTAGAATTCCGCATAATTGTAGATCTTGAACTCTACTCTGGCTCCCTCAACAGGTTTGCCTTCGGCATCAACAACCTTCACAACAGACCTGCGCGCATCCACATAACCACGGACAACATTGATCTCAGTATAGTTTACATTTGAAGAAATGACATCCTCCGGCCCTTTGTAATCTCCTGTCACCCTGGTATGAAGAATCATGGCACGCGAAACACTCGAATTGAACCAGCCGAGGTCCAGCACAGGCTCCGGCTCGCATGCTCCCATGAAGTGCCAGGCTCCGTCAACCCATGCCTCAACCCAGGCATGATTATCATCTGTATGAGCCCAGCGCGGGGTATATACCTGGCGGGCCGGAATTCCGGCAGCGCGCAGGGCTGCCACGGCAAGGACAGACTCCTCTCCGCAGCGTCCCACACCGCGGCCTATGGTCTGCAGAGGTGATGAAGTCCTGCCGTCTGAGGGCCTGTATGTTGCCATCTCATGACACCAGTGATTGATTTCCAGGGCAGCATCGGCCATTGTCATGCCAGCGACCCTGGCGCAGAGGGAATCAGAGTAGATAAGCCTGAAATCATCCAGGTACTCATTATTCACCCTCATGGGAAGGACAAAATGCCTGAATTCCCTTTCCGGCACGCCCCAGCCCATTTTCCGGCGGGTCTCCAAAGTCTTCTCCACATTGGCCGCATACCACTCGCGGCTGTGGGTCAAAGAATCGGCCAGAGACATGCTTTCATAAAGCCAGTCCGTATATTCCTTGGTGCCGGTGCCACATGACACAAGGGCCAGGGCGCACATCAGGCAAATAAAAATCCTTTTCATATCGCTTCCTTCAATTTTTTCACTGTTTCACGGTCTGTCCTGCCGCTTTCCCCCTTGGATGAGCTGTGGAACTCCACCGCTCCGCTCACAGTTTTTATTTCAAGTATGTTCCCGGGATTGATCCCGCATCCCGGCATGACGGTGATTCTGCCCTCAGCCTGCCTTACCATATCTGCCAGGCGCATTCTTCCCACAAAGGCATCCTTCTCATGCCCCGAGCTCAGAAGCCTGTCGCAGCCGAGGGAAATGATGTCCTCCAGACATGCCGATGGGTCCGAGCATTCGTCGAAGGCTCTGTGGAAAGTCACATGCATGCCCGCCGCAGCCTCAAGCAGACGTCCCATGGCATCCATGTCTATCTGCCCGGAAGCAGTAAGGGCGCCCACCACAACGGCATTCGCCCCGGCCTCCCGGCAGAAGGCTATGTCTTCAATCATCCGGCGGATCTCCTCCCCGGAGTATACAAAATCCCCTTCACGTGGACGGACAAGCACATTCACAGGTCTGCCCTCAGCTTCTCTTACAGCCTCTGCAATCACCTCCCTGAAAGGGGTAAGGCCGCCTGTATCAAGCTCACGGCAGAGCTCTATCCTGTCCGCACCACCGGCCCAGGCCTCACGTGCAGCCTCCAGGCCGTCACAACAACATTCAAGCAGGCAGGACATCAGAGCACTTCTTTAAAGACAAGGTCAAGGATACGGTCCGGCCCCTCGAGTCCGGAAGGAAGGGTAAGGATCACTCCCTCCCTTGTCTGGGTATATGCTATCTTTGTCGCCGTACCATGGACAGTTGCCGATTTCAGCTTCTTTCCTTCAATGGGTATGAATATCACACGGTCATCGGACAGGACATGGGCAAACAGGGTGTTGCCCCTCTGGGTGGTCACTCCCCAGCTCTGCTCCGGGACACAGCCACCGAGGGTGTCATAAATGGTATCGCCATTAGTCTGCATCCATCTGCCCATCGCAGCAAGGCGCTCGACTGCGTCCTCAGGGATGGTTCCGTCCGGGCGCGGGCCCACGTTGAGAAGGAGATTCGCTCCCTTGCCGGCCGTTCTCACAAGGAGGGTGATAAGTTCATCCACAGACTTGTAGTTCTTGTCAGCTATGTTGTATCCCCAGCTTCCGTTCATGGTCTGGCAGGTCTCCAGCGGAAGGCTTGAGATGCCCGACTCCCCTGAATAGCCTGCCGTATTGTCGCCTGGCACATCCCTCTCGAAGATCTGGATATCCTCTCCCTCGAACGGAACAAGGTGATGGTTGTTGGCTACCAGGCATCCGGGCTGAAGCCTGTGTATTAGTTCGTACTGATGATATAGACCCCACATTTCCGGCTGCTTCTCGCGGGGGAAAGCGTCGAAATCCCAGACTCCGTCGAACCATATGGCCCCGATTGGACCATAGCCGGTGAGGAGCTCGGTCAACTGGGCATCCATGAAATCCTGATAGTGTTTCCAGCTTGAGGCATCGCCCGGCTTGCGGCCGGTATTGTGGCCGGTACGTCCCTGAGGCCAGAAGTCCTCACGTCCCCAGTCGAGATGCGAGTAATAGAAGTGGAGACGGAAGTCCTTCTCCTGGCAGGCCTTGGACAGTTCCTTCAGCACATCTCTTCCGAACGGAGAGCCATCCACTATATTATATTTGCTCTGCTTTGTCCCGAACATGGAAAAGCCGTCATGATGCCTTGATGTAATGGTCACATATCTGGCGCCGGATGACCTGAATATGTCCACCCACTGATCCGCATCGAACTTTGAAGGGTAGAATCCCGCTGCCAGTCGGCTGTATTCGTCATGACTGAAATTCAGGCTGTGGAGAGCCCACTCGCCGCGGGCCGGCATGGAGTAGATGCCCCAATGGACAAAGATTCCGAAGCGCATTGAAGAGAATTCCTCTCGTGACCTGAGGTTCTCGGCCGACGGGCTATACCCCGGCTGTGCGTATGCATTCAGAAGAAGGCAGACGCCAAGTATGGATGTCATAAGTCTTTTCATACACGAATATAAAATTAAATTAAATGCCTGAAGCCAACGAAATCCCGGTTTGAGCCCGGCCACACAAGTTCATCCCCTGCCGTCATGCGGCCAATGACCGTATACGGAACGGAAGGGCGGGCATCCGGAGCCATGGTGAAAAGAAGTTCGTAGTCCTCCCCTCCAGCAGCAGCAAGTTCCTCCGCATCAAGACCTTGCAGGGCACAGAAAGACTTCAGCTCCTCAGACAGAGGCAGCTTGCAAAGCTCGACTGAGGCTCCCAGGCCGGACTCCTCCATGATATGCCTCAGGTCCGAGGCTATTCCGTCCGAGATGTCCATCATGGCATGCACGCCGGGGCATGAGGCAAGGCTGAGGCCCTCGGACACCCTCGGGGTGGGCAGATGATGCCGGCCGAGCAGGTACTGCGCCTCGGAAGTGCTCCTGTCCAGCCCATTCAGCACTATATGCAGGCCCGCTGCCGAATCGCCCAGAGTACCCGTCACGCAGACAAGGTCCCCTTCCCGGGCCGAGCTGCGCAGCTTTGCCGCTCCGTGAGGGCAGAACCCCAGCACCGCAACATTGATGCAAAGCCGATCCGGTGAGGCAGTGGTGTCGCCGCCGAGCAGCGCCACGCCGTAGCGGGAGGAAATGTCGGCATAACCCTGCATGAAGGCCTCGACCCATCCGTCCGGGAGGGTCTTGGGCAGGGCAAAGGAAAGGAAGGTGGCGGTGGGGTTTCCGCCCATGGCCGCTATGTCGCTGATATTCACGGCAGCGGACTTCCAGCCGAGCTCGTACGGGCTTATATCGGCCAGAAGGAAATGACTGCCTTCGATGAGCATATCCGTGCTCACGAGGGTATCCAGGCCGCTGCGCTGGGGTATGACGGCGCAGTCGTCGCCAATTCCGCGCACGCCCTCCGGTTCAGGGAAGTTCCTGCGTATCTGTTCTATAAGGCCGAACTCGCCTATGCTCAGAAGTTTCATTCCAAATAACGCTGTCTAAGGATTTCAATATCCTGGTCGCTGAGAAGCAGCTGATCCTGGATATAAGCCATGAGCGAGCCGTAGCGGCGGTCGATGAGGTCCAGGGCGTCGTTGAAATACTTGCCGTTCACGCCTATGAAGGTGCGTATCACATCCTTCTCCGGCTCCGTCTTCACAAGCTCGAGGCTGGAGGCGAGCACATCGGCATAGTACTCGTTGGACATAAGGAAGTCCTTGAGTATCAATTCCCTGTCGGCCCCGAGCGCTGCAAGGATGAAAGCTGCGCCGAGCCCAGTGCGGTCCTTGCCCTGGGAGCAGTGCCAGTAGATGCCGCCGCTCTCCGTGCGCACTATGGTCTGGAGGAAGGATGTGTACTGGAGCTGCGTATACTCGTTGGTTATCATGCTGGTGTAGATGTCTTTGGCGGCCTTCTGCAGCATGGAGTTGTTCGCGTTGCGGGCAAGCCAGCCCACAAGGTCTGCGTAGGCCTCCTCCGGCAGGGTGTTGTCCGCCATGGTCTCAGAGGTCTCGTCTATGGCAGGGAGCCATATCTGGTCAGAGCCGAAGACCGGACGGTCCGGAGCCAGGAAAACCTCGGTGCGGGTGCGGAAATCGAAGATATGGGCGAGGTGGAACTTCGAGCTCAGGGTGGCAAGGTCCTCGCGGCTGGCCTTTGCCAGGGCCCCTCCGCGAAGTAGCATTCCCTTCTTGATCTTTCTTCCGTCAGGAAGCACATATCCGCCGAGTTCGCGGGCATTGTAAATGCTATCCAGGCCCACTTTCTGGGTCTCAAAAGTATATTTTGTATCGCTCATATACGCACAAAAATACATAAAAAAGCTATATAGTCGGATATTTTTGCTATTTTTATGCGTTTGATCGGTAGTGTACACTGAAATATGGGAAACATCAAGAAATTCAACTCAGACTTTTTCGTAGCCACACACATGGCTGACTGCAGACAGAGGCTTACCGCCGTGGCATTCATGCAGATGGCCCAGGACATGGCTATG
>JAGHUW010000151.1 GCA_018064625.1 Candidatus Cryptobacteroides equifaecalis
AGGAACTTCAGCGACGCCAAGTTCATGGAATGGAACAGCTATCAGGACAAGGCCCGGGCATACATGACCGCATACGACCAGTCCCAGAGATACCTCACGGACTTCATTCTGCGTTCCGGAGAGATAAACCAGTCCTCTTTCTGGCTCAGACATACCGATATAGAACTCCTGAAGAAGTTCGCCCAGGCCCTTGCCTGCCTGCTTCTCTTCTTCATAGGTGCGCCTCTCGGAGCCCTCATGAAAAAGGGCGGCTTGGGAATCAGCGCCATAGTCTCCGTACTGTTTTTCGTTCTGTACTGGGTCGTGGATATATCAGGAACAAAACTGGCGAAGGACGGGGCCATAGATGCCTCCACCGGAGCCTTCATATCAGCATACGTACTGGCGCCTATAGGAGCATTCCTTACCTACAAGGCCGTCAAGGACTCAGAAATCTTCAGTTCTATGGATTCATTCAAGATTTGGTGGAAAAAGAGCATAAGCCGCATCATCAGGTTCTTCAAACCTGTGCGCATAGTATATATGGGAACACCGGACTTCGCCGTAGCCCCGCTTGACACGCTCATCAAGAACGGTCTAAAGGTGGTGGGCGTTGTGACAGTAGCCGACAAGCCAAGCGGACGCGGCCTCAAGGTCAACGAGAGCGCCGTCAAGAAATACGCAGTGGAGCACGGAATCCCTGTACTCCAGCCTGTGAAGCTCAAGGACCCTGAGTTCCTCAGCGCCCTCAAGGCATGGAAGGCGGACCTCTTCGTGGTGGTTGCCTTCAGGATGCTCCCGGAGGAAGTATGGAAGATGCCTAAACTGGGCACCTTCAACCTGCATGCAGCCCTTCTGCCTCAGTACCGCGGTGCTGCCCCTATCAACTGGGCGGTGATAAACGGTGAAAGGATCACGGGTGCAACCACCTTCATGATTGACCATCAGATAGATACCGGAGGCATCATCCTCCGTCAGGACTGCCGCATAGCACCGGACGACACTGCTGGTGACGTCCACGACAGGCTCATGGAGATAGGTTCCGAACTTGTTCTCCAGACCGTGAACGGCATCATCGAGAACAATGTGGAACTCAGGGTTCAGCGCTCATTCATCCAGGGATCCGAGGTGCTCAAGCCGGCGCCGAAGCTCACCCGCGAGCTCTGCCACATCGACTGGGATGACACAACAGCCAACATCCACAACCTCATCCGCGGTCTCTCCCCTTACCCTACCGCATTCACCGAACTGGTTCCTGCAACTCTGTCCAGCGAAGTTAAACCGCTGCAGTTGAAGATATTCAAGGCGGAGAAGATGGAACTTGAGCAGAAGATGGCCCCTGGAACGGTGATATCGGACGGAAAGAAATTCCTGGCCATCGCAACCCGGGACGGTGCCATCTCCATCAGGGACCTGCAGCTTCAGGGAAAGAAGAGGATGCCTGTGGAGAGCTTCCTTCTCGGCTTCAGAGAGCCTCAAGGCTATGTCTGCACCCAGGGAACATCCCGTGCAGAAATCGAGAAAACACGAGTTTAGTAGTAATATATGCTTAGAAAAATCCGCATCGCACTGGCAGCGCTGTTTCTCATAGGGATAACGCTGCTCTTCGTCGGCACAGGCCACGAATGGTGGGGCTGGATGGCAAAGCTTCAGTTCCTGCCTTCCTGCCTCGCGCTGAATTTCGGCGTCATCGTCGGAATTCTTCTCCTTACCTTCGTCTTCGGACGCATCTACTGCTCCGTCATCTGCCCGCTTGGCGTGTTCCAGGACCTGGTGAACAGCATCAGGATGAAGGTGGCTCCAAGGAAGGTAAGCTTCCGCAAGGAAAATGTCATCGTACGCCTCATCGTCCTTGGGGCGAGCATCGGCAGCATAGTGACCGGGACCCAGGTATTCATCCTTCTCATAGCCCCTTACAGCGCCTATGGACGCATTGTACGCAGCTTTGTCAGCACTCTTACCGGAGGCCCTGTGGTTCTTCCGCTTGTACTTGTAGGCTGCGTCACCCTGGTCGTTGTGGGAGTCTGCGCCTGGATCTGGGGAAGGGAGTACTGCAACACGATCTGCCCTGTGGGCACCGTGCTCAGCCTCGTAAGCCGCTTCTCCCTCTTCAAGCCTGTAATAGACCGCAGCATGTGCGTATCCTGCGGAAAATGCGAGAAGTCCTGCAAGGCAGCCTGCATCGATTCCAAGAACAAGAACATAGACTACAGCCGCTGCGTGGACTGCTTCGACTGCATGTCCAACTGCAAGCTCGGAGGCCTTAAATACAAGTTCGCACCTGGCAGAGTCGCCAAGGCAGAGGCCCCTGCAAAGGCTGAAGCCGCTGCAGACAAGGGCAGAAGGGCATTCATCGCAAGCATAGGCATGATAGGAGCCTCTGCAATCAGCGCCAAGGCCCAGAACATGAAGGTGGACGGAGGCCTGGCCGAGGTGAAAGACAAAGTGAACCCTGAACGCAGCGAGAGGCTCGTGCCTTTCGGGGCGGGAAGCGTCAAGAACTTCTACGACAAATGCACCGCCTGCCAGCTCTGCGTGAGCGCTTGCCCTAACGGAGTGCTCCGCCCTTCCACTGACCTGGAGCATCTTCTTCAGCCAGTGATGGGCTACGAAAAGGGCTATTGCCGACCGGAATGCACCAAATGCTCCGAGGTCTGCCCAGCCGGAGCCATCAAGCCACTGGCGAAGGGAGAGAAACTCACCACACACATAGGTGTTGCCAAGGTGAACCTCGACCTCTGCGTCACAAGAACGGACGGCGTGGCCTGCGGCAACTGCTCGCGTCACTGCCCTGTGGGTGCCATAGTGATGGTAAAGGACCCTGAAGGGAAATTCATGGTTCCGTCGGTAGCGGAAGAGCTCTGCATAGGCTGCGGAGCCTGCGAGAACCTCTGTCCTAGCCGACCGATAAGCGCAATTACAGTCAACGGATTAACAGTACACAGAAATGGATAGAAGAGAGTTCATAAAGAAGGCCGGAATTGGAGCTGCAGCCCTTGGGGCTGTGGCATGTGCCCCTAAGGCCACCGGCATCGCTGCTGAAACAGA
>JAGHUW010000083.1 GCA_018064625.1 Candidatus Cryptobacteroides equifaecalis
GATACTTCTTCAGGACAATGTCAGGGGTGCCCGGAAGCCCCTTCTTGTTAATGCGGTACCGATATCCAAGACTGAACAGCTCCTTGCGCAGCTTCACCTCCAGCCTGGTATTCTTTGACCGGATGTGCGACATGCACTTATGGCGCTGAGAAGGGGAGAGAGGGTCGGACATTGATGATAAAACTTGCTTACAGACAAAATTACGAAAATTCTTTCTAATGAAGTGATTTTCCACTGGCGATAGAAATTATTAATTGTAATCAACGAATAATCAATTATTATTTTGCCAATTAACAAATTATCCATATATTTGCGTTGTAACTAACGGAATACAGTTAGTTAATGTTAAATAATTTATCTACTTTCGTAATATTGCAAGTTATGTTAGATATGTACGAATATTCGGCCACTGAGTTGATCAGGCTGCTCGGAACGAGGTTCAGGGAGTACCGTCTGAGATGCAACATGACCCAAAAGGAGGTAGCCGAGAGGACTGGGCTGGGAATCACAACCATCACCACATTCGAGAACGGGACAGCCGGGAATGTCTCGCTGGCCACATTCATACTGCTGCTCAAGGCGGTCGGCCAGGTCAATTCCATCGATGGTCTGCTGCCGGAGTTGCCGGAGTCTCCTTATCTCCAACGCAGCGGAAACAGGAAGGTTCAACGCATAAGGCACAAGGACAATGAATAGTTCAATCAAGGTAATGTTGTGGGACGAGGAAATAGGCCGTCTCTCTTGGGACAAGAGTCGAAAGACCTCGTACTTCACATACAATCCGGAATACGTCTCAAAAGGGCTGGAACTTGCTCCTCTGACCGCTCCCATCAAGAGCGGCAACACACTTATGCCCGTTTGGGGTGAAAGCGGCAGGATCTACCAGAAACTTCCTGCTTTCCTGGCAGACTCATTGCCTGATTCATGGGGCAACCAACTGTTCGACCTCTGGACCAAGGAGCGGCACCTTGCCAAGCCTGACATCACTCCACTGGAGAAGCTCTCCTTTATCGGACGTCGTGGTATGGGCGCCCTGGAGTTCATCCCGGAGGTAAAGTTAGGGAAGGGCAGGGGAAAGGTTGATGTCAAGTCATTGATAGAACTTGCACAGCGCATATTCAAGGATCGCGAGGAAGCAGTCATCCGTCCGGATGAATCCATCACCATGCAGGCTTTGATAGCAGTAGGCACGTCAGCGGGGGGAAGACAGCCGAAAGCAATCCTGGCTGTCAACCGCGAGACAGGCGAGATTACGTCAGGACAGATTGCCGGGCAGGAGAACTGCGATTACTGCATCCTGAAATTCGGTGACGCTTCACGAAGTTCTGCTGAACTAGAAATGGCCTACTACAAGATGGCCATTGCCTCAGGCATCACCATGATGCATTCAGAACTCAAAGAAGTTGGCGGATACAGACATTTCCTCACGATGCGTTATGATCGTGACGGCTCGAAGAAACTGCATACCCAGTCTCTGGCCGCTATCTCGCCTGAGGATGACAGCTATGAGAGCCTGCTTACCACCTGCCGTAAGCTGCATCTTCCGGAAAGCGACTGTCAGGAGATATTCCGCCGGATGGTATTCAACCATCTGGCGAACAATACCGACGACCACAACAAGAACTTTACGTTTATAATGACCCCTGACGGCCAATGGAAGTTGTCGCCTGCATACGATATGACATTCATATTCGACTTTGGAGGCTACCTTCCGAACCGGGATCACTGCATTTTTGCCCGAGGCAAACTCTCAGGTCTGACACTGCAGGACGCAATTGATTTTGCGAAGGATAACGGCATCCGTCGTCCTGAATCGATAATACGAAAGGTTGCTGAATCAATCGCCCGCTTCCGCGAATTCGCAACCGAGTGCGGCGCTGCTGACGAATGGATCGGCCGCGTAGAGACCTGCCTGGACGCCAAGCTCAAGGCTTGGGGATTCAAACAGGCGGAAGGGGAGAGCGCCTTTGAGATTGACGGTCATTCCATTGAAAACCCACAACTGACACAGGCCTACAAAGGCAATCTGCATTTGACTGCAACCATCGACGGCATTGCCCGCAAATACATCATCCGCCAGGGTACCGAGGAGTATGCGCATATCTCCAAGGCCGGAATATACAATGTGGAAAAGGAGTATCTGATTGGGCTTGTAAGAATTCATCTGTTGAGATAGTTCATATTACTCCAAATTCCAATGCCCTTTCCTTCCTCCTCCTGATTTCCTCCTGCCACTCTTCTCTTCGCTCTCGCCGTTCAGCCTGCTCGGCAAGCCAGGACTCACGATTAGCTTCAAGTTTTTCCCTCACAGAAGCCATAGTGACATCAAGACAGTCCTTCTTCAACTCACACTCCCACACAACTATGACACGCCAGCCAAGCGCTTCAAGGAAGGTGTAATCCCGCAGGTCACGCTCGCGATTGTTCTCAATCTTCTTGCTCCAGAACTCAGTATTCGTCTTCGGCCTCGTAGCAAACCGGCAATCCTTGTGCCCATGCCAGAAGCACCCGTTCACAAAGATGCACGTGCGATACTTCTTCAGGACAATGTCAGGGGTGCCCGGAAGCCCCTTCTTGTTAATGCGGTACCGATATCCAAGACTGAACAGCTCCTTGCGCAGCTTCACCTCC
>JAGHUW010000100.1 GCA_018064625.1 Candidatus Cryptobacteroides equifaecalis
TCTACCCTTTTTGTGGACAACATGAAGCTTATTTATGACTAAGATCATCAGACACATAAGCCTCGCAGCAATGCTGCTGCTCACTTTGGCATGCCAGAAACAGAATGACGGCGTGCAAGGAGAGGCTGTATTGATGATAAGTATAAAAGACATTGACACCGGCACCAAGGCTCTTCCAAGTCAACTTGTAAAGCCGGATGCCACAGATTTCACATTCAACGTTGTTGAGACCGCTACAAGCCACAGCATCTTCACAGGAAAGGCAATTGGCGAGAACAAGAGCATTAAAGTGAAGCCGAATGTTGAGTACACAGTTTCAGCATCATACGGCAAGAACGCGGGGGCAGAACTTGACGCGCCATACTATACCGGAACATCGGAGGCAGTGAGCGTGGGGCTGAATGAGGTTAAGAATGTCCAGATAAGCTGCAGCCTTGGAAATGCTCTCATATCAGCAGTTTACGGATCCACATCTACAGAACGGCAGCGCTTTCAGGAACTTTACAGCAGCTATGGACTGTATGTGAGATGCGAGGGAACAGAGGTTTTCATGAGCGGGACAAATAATGCCTACATCAAGGCAGGTTCTGCATACACCGTAGAACTGAAGGCAATTTCCCGTCAGGATAATTCTGAGAAAAGATTCATTGTCCCTGACCTGCCGCAGCAGCTGAACGCCAAAGATAACCTCAAGATCACGTTCAGCCTTGGCCAGGGAGCTGATATCACCGTAGAGAAGGCAGAAATCACAGAAGCTGCTGCGGAACTTTCTATCCCGTATCAGTGGCTCCCGATGCCGCAGATCAGTGCTGTGCACATCCTGGATCAAGACGGAACTCTGCTCGGCACAAAGCTGGAGACAACAGAAAGTTATCCGGGTTGTGAATGGACAGCCAAAGTCTATAATTCAGCAAATATCTTAGTAAGGACTATCAACGGAACCGGAGCCCCAGCATCGGATTACACAGACGCCAGCGATTGGCCTTACCTTCCTTCCGGAGATTACTATGCTACATTCTCCTATAACAATAACAACAGCCAGATAGAGATTACCGGCAAGAAAAGGGAGTTCACAATCGGCAGCCCGGAGAAGATGGAGATTAAAACATCTTACGAGACCTCATACACAAGGTATCTTGATAATGATATCAGCGGAGCCAATGCATGGAACGGAACTGGCATTTACAACGTAAGGGCTGAACTTAAGATATCAGAGAATATAAAGAATAACGCGCGATACAGCTCTCTCCTTTCATCCGCTTCTATGAAGGGTTGGATAGACAATAACCAGAGCGGCGCTTATACCCAAAGCATATCATCATTCTCTCACACAGCAGACACTGGCATCATAGGAAATCACAGTTACAACTGCCAATTTACGTTCGACGGAGGTGAATTCAATCACAGTTTTGATTTTGCGGTAAGCGGAATACCTTACACATTCAATTTCAAAACAGGAGAAACATGTACCAATGAAGGAGTTACAAGGGCGGGATGGACAGTTAACGGACATACAGGAAAAGCTCCTACAACCAATGAATTTTATACTTGTACTGGAAAAGAAAAAGGTTATGTAGTAAGCCCAAGATACAATGTACCATCCGGAATTACTGTAAAAACCGAAATAACATATAAATTTTATGTACCGGGGGTAAATCCTTCTCAAGTCATGACTGTTTACACTCAAGCCGTCAACAGTATAAATGCAGAAGCGAACCAAAATGCAAAAAGTGTCAAGGCAAGTGGTAGCACAAGCGAAAACAGCGGGCGTAGGAACATATCTGTTGATCTCACTCTTACGCCCGACACCCCATACATTTCACTATCAAATAACGGGACATACGGAGGTTTGTTCAACGCATCATTCCTCTACCTGCATGAGTTCAAAATATCTTATCGATGAAAAAACTGATTCTCATATCGGCAATGGCAGTTCTAACACTCTGCTCCTGTACAAAGGAGGCAGAGATAGCCGAGTTACGTGAGGGTTGGTTGGGTATCAGCAGCGTCAAAACCGGAAGTTCCAGTTTTGGCAGCAGTTTCACCAAAGGAAGCGTTCCCGATGATATGGTGGTTAACATCCTCCGGGCCGACGGAACACCTATCGAAGGTCAGAGTTATGCCGCAGGACAACTTCCGTCCAAGATCAGGTTGGCCGTTGGAGACTATAAAGTAGAAACATACAGCGCAAACCGCAGCAACTGGCGCAGCGGGCAGGATGGCAAAGGAGCCCCCATATACTATGGCATAAAAGACGTCAGCGTGGAAGCGGAAAAGTACAATGAAATAAGCCTGAAAGCCGGCCTTGAAAACTGGGGCGTGCGTTTCAAACTAGCCGATGGCCTGAACAAATGGTTCACACAAGCCGGCATCACTGTTATCGAGAATGATAACAGGAGCGTTACATTGCAGGAGGAAGAAAGCGTATGGTTTGATGCGGTATCAGTTGGCATAAAGCTGACTGTAACAAACACGGACGGCCACAGCTACACCTCTGAATCTTACGAACTTAACGGAACAAAAGGACACAGATACACCATAAACTATAACATTTCACCCGATAATGACGGAACTATCAAGCTTGATATCACCTTAGACGACCAGTGGGACTATACTCAAAACTCCGGTCGCTGTTCGACAGGATGCGTGATCAGATAATGGAGAAAGACTACACTGGTTACAATACAAAAAAACGGGGACAGCCTCGATGGCCGTCCCCTGTATTCTATTCAAGAAATGATTAGAGCTTTACATCTACTCTCTTCATGATCTCCTCTGTCTGGGCCTCGAAGCCAGGCTTTCTGAGGAGGGCGAACATGTTCTTCTTGTAGGCCTCTACACCAGGCTGGTTGAATGGGTTCACGCCGAGGGTATATGCGCTCACGCCGCAGGCGAACTCGAAGAAGTAGAAGATGGCACCGAGGTTCTCCTCGTTGATCCTCTCGATGGAAACCTCCATCTGAGGTACGCCACCGTCGATGTGGGCGAGCTTGGTGCCGAGCTGGGCCATTGCGTTGCAGTGCTCCACGTTCTTGCCGGCGAGGTAGTTGAGCTGGTCGAGGTTCTGCTCATCTGAGCCGATGACAACGTTCCTGTTGGAATTCTCTATGTTGATGACAGTCTCGAACATCACGCGTGTACCCTCCTGGATGAACTGGCCCATCGAGTGAAGGGCTGCGGTGTTGGTTACGGATGCAGGGAAGATACCCTTGCCGTCCTTGCCCTCGGACTCGCCGTAGAGCTGCTTCCACCACTCTGAAAGATAGGTGAACTTAGGATTGTAGGTAACCATGATCTCGATTGCCTTTCCGTACTCCGAATGGAGAAGGTTGCGCATTGCAGCGTACTTCACGGCAGCATTCTCCTCGCCACGGACGAGAAGGGCCTCACGCTCCGCTGCCGCACCCTTGAGCATTGCACGGATATCGAAACCCGCAACGCAGATAGGAAGGAGACCTACCGGGGTAAGGACTGAGAAACGGCCGCCTACATTGTCAGGGACGATGAATGTGCGGTACCCCTCCTGGGTGGAGAGGGTCTTGAGGGCACCCTTCACAGCGTCAGTGATGGCAACGATGCGGCGGGAAGCCTCTGCCTTGCCGTATGTATTCTCGATATACTCCTTGAAGAGACGGAAAGCAACTGCAGGCTCGGTTGTGGTACCTGACTTGGAGATGACGATGCAGGCGGTGTTGCGTACCTTTGCAAGGTCCATGAGCTCTGCAAGATACTCCTCCGAAAGGTTGTTTCCTGCAAAGACAACCTGAGGCACACCCTCAGGACGTACGAACTGATGGCTGAGAGCCTCGATCGCACAGCGTGCTCCAAGATAAGAGCCTCCGATACCTATCACGAGAACGAGATTAACTCCGAGAGACTTCCAATCATCGCGTACAGCCTCGCATGAGCTGATGATATCTTCCTTTACATCTACAGGAAGGGTCTTCCATCCGAGGAAGTCGTTTCCTGCGCCCTGTCCGCCCTGAAGAACGTCGTATGCGGCGAGGGCCTTTTCTACATAAACTTTGTAATCTGCATCTTTGACAAAGGAGCTGCAGCCTCCTACATTGATCTTAACCATATTTATAAATACTTAACTATCCGAATATTGAGGGATGCAAATTTAAGATTTTTTCCACACAAATAAAACAGGATGAGACAATAAAGAGAATTTTCATCATGAATGACTACATCCTGGACAGATTGTAGAGAGGCGAGGCCGACTCCCTGGGGAGAGGCACAACGCGGACGGAAGAGTCCTCAGGAAGGACAGACCTCACAGCCTGCAGCGCAAGCAGCGGGCTGTTGTTGTGTTCTGACAGATGACAGAGGAATACATATTTCAGGCCCTCGTGCAGGAATCCGGCAACAGCGGCGGCGCACTCCTTGTTGGAAAGATGCCCGTTCCCGCCCCTGATCCTGTCCTTGAGTGCCTGCGGATAAGGGCCGTTCTCCAGCATATCCGGGTCGTAATTGCTCTCCAGCACCACCACATCGGCCTTGGAGCAATGTTCAAGGGCCTCTGCCGTCATGGCACCGCAGTCAGTGATATGCACATAATAAAGCCCCTCCAGCCTGATGGCAAAGCCCACGGTCTGCGAGGCGTCGTGCGGAACCTCGAAGGTGTGCACGGAGATCACGCCCGGGATAACCTCGGTCCAGCCCTTACTCAGACGCCTGCGCAGCGGAGTCAGATAAGGCCCCGTGACGAAGTGACGGGAAAGCACGGCGCAAAGCCTGTCAGTTGCGAAAACAGGCTTCTGCAGATGCTTGCAGTACGATCCCAGTGACCTGATATGGTCAAGGTGGTCATGTGTCACGAGTATGGCGCCAAAGTCGTCGAAGCCGAGTCCCTCCCCGGCAAGAAGCTTCTTCAAGCGGCGGGGGCTCACGCCGGCGTCTATCAATATTCCCTTTCTCCCCTCTTCAGTCTCTACGCCGAGGTAGTAGCAGTTTCCGCAACTACCCGACGACAGCGACTTGAAATTAATTCTCCTCATCCTTGCAATACTTGGAAATAACACCGTATGCATCCTTCACGCCGAGCTCTCCGGCACGTGAAAGGTCTATGCATCCTTTCTCTTTGTCTTTTAGATATATAAGCACAAGACCACGGTTGAAATATGCGTCGCCCATACGTGGATGAAGCTTTATGGCCTTGCTATAGTCTTCTATTGAATTCACAAGCTCGGAGGACAGGCAGTGAAGGTTACCCAGGTTGAAATAGAGGTAAGGGATGTCCGGCAGAATAGCTATGGCCTGCTCTATGTCCGCAATGGCCTCCGAATAATCGTAGGTCATGTCGACCCTGTCGTTCACCCTTGCGCGGGTTGTACCCTGATCGTCCATGCTGAGGGTCTGCACATTGCCCTGAAGGGAGGCGATAAAGTCTATCATCTCGGCCTTGAGCACTCCCCTGTTCAGCAGATAGAATGCTGTGTAGTAGCGCGAGTACTTGTCCTTGGACTGCTCGTCTCCGGCGCGTGATACAGCCTGGTCGAACCAGGTCAGGGCAGCGTTGAACTGCTTCTTCTGAACTTCCTGCAGACCCTTCACGAAGCAGTCCTCGGCCGTATCCGTGAAGACATAGGTATCCGGCCCCGTGGATTCCTCATTGGTTATACCCAGAGGCAGGGCTGCGGCATCTATGAAGCGATCCAGCAGAAGGTTCTCATATCGGCTCGAAAGGGCTACGCTGCGGTTCTCCTTCTCCGCTTTCAGGCGGAAGCGGTAGAGCGGTCTCAGACGTATGTCAATGTCCCTGTGCTGCAGCAGCTCGTTGTCGAAGTCCTTCTTGGCGAAGTCCGCGTCGAGGGCCAGCAGAGAGTTGAACCTGCCCGTGGTGTCCACCAGAGCGTCCGGGTTCTTGCTTGTCTTCTCCCTGTACTCCTTGACCTTCTGCTGGGCAGTCTGGTAATCGGCCTTCGAAGCCTTCGTCAGCCCGAGCATATTCTCCACGTAGGATCGGTTCAGGTAGGCCTTCGCGAAGTCCGGGTAGAGCTCTATGGACTTATTGTAATCGGCCAGGGCATCGTTCCATCGGCCCATCTCCACGAAGATGGCCGCGCGGTTGAAGTGCGCAAGCACGTTGCGTGGGTTGATGTTTATGACCCTGTCGATGTCTGCCAGAGCCTCCTCGTAGGCACCCACCTGCGCGTAGATGAGGCTTCGGTTGTAGAGGGTGAGAGCATTGCCGGGCTCCTCTTCCAGCACCTTGTTCAGGTCCTGCATGGCATCGTTGTAGCGCTTCATTTCATAGTAGATGATGGCGCGGTTGAAGTATGCCAGGGTATTCTCCCTGTCCAGCTCTATGGCGCTGTCGAGGTCTTTCACAGCCTTCTCGAAGTTCTTCTGCTCGGAATAGACCCTCGCCCTTCGTATGTATCCTTCCGGCTCGTACCTGTCCAGGCGTATAGCCTTGTTGTAGTCGTTCATGGCCTTTGTGGTATCGGCCAGGAAGAGATAGCAGGCACCGCGGTTCAGGTAGGCCGATGGGTCATCGCTCTCATGTTTGATATAGCGGTTGAAGTCTGCCACGGCCTCGTCGAACTTGCGGGCAAGGAAGTAGGTCACACCGCGTGAGAAGTACAGGCCCATGAAGCCGGGGCGGAGGTTGATGGCGGTCTGGAAGTCTTCGAGGGCCTCGTCGTACTCGCCGAAGCGGCTGCGCGTGATGGCTCTGTAATGGTAGCCGTTGGTAAAGACAGGATTCAGGCGGACAGAGGTATTGAAGTCCTGCTGAGCGCCACGGAGGTCACTGAGGTTATACTTGGCTATACCCCTGAAGAAGAAACTCCAGTAGTCGGTGGAGTCCAGCCTCGCCAGGATGTTGAAGTTCTCAATAGCCTGGGCGTATTTCCCGTCAGAAAGGGCCTGCCTGCCCCTCCACATGAAAACGTCCTTGTCGTACTGGCCGAAGGAGGACAAGGCTGTGCCAAGCAGAATCAGTATGGTGAGACCTGTTTTTTTCAGAGCTTTCATATTATGACTTCAAGAATTTACAAATATAACACTTTTCTTGCACATTGACGATTGATGGCATACTCCGTGCCATTCAGCTTGAGAATTCAATAGATTTTTACTAAATTTGTATGTTTTATGCTGATATGAGACGTATTGTTCTGACATTGTTTGCATTGCTGGCGGCAGCAGCCTTCACGGGCCACGGCCAGGACCTGGCATCCGAGCTGAAAGGGGACGTAACCTTTCTCTCGGACCCGTCCATGAAGGGAAGGGCCACCGGAGAGGCCGGCGGGCAGAACGCCGTCTTCCATATTTTCAGAAACTTCCGCGAGGCAGGGCTCTGGACCAGGGTCCAGTCCTTCGAGGCTGACGGAAAACAGGGCCACAACGTCATAGGTTTCACCCCGGGTTATTTCGAGGACTGGATAGTGGTGTCTGCATACTTCGACGGCCTGGGTACAGTGAATGACAAAAGCTATCCCGGGGCAGATTCCAACGCATCGGGCGTGGCCGCACTTCTCTCCCTGGCACGCCAGTGGCCGAGGAATCTCGGCAAGACAGGCATAATCTATGTGGCATTCGACGGACACAACGTAAACATGTCCGGTTCTGAGGCCTTCATGAAATACCTGGAGCAGGAGGGCTACCCTGTAAGGATGGCCGCCAACATGGATATAATAGGCTCGACACAGTCTCCGGTGAAGGAGGACAGGCCGGACTACCTCATAATACTCGGTTCCCCAGGGACAAACTATCAGTTCTTCAGGTGCAACATAGGCATAGACCTCCACCTGAGCTATGATTATTACGGAAGTGCCAGGTTCACGGAACTGTTCTACAAGAGCATGTCTGACCAGAAGTGGTTCGTGCAGAAGAAGATACCCGCAGTCATGTTCACATCCGGGATAACCATGGATACGAACAAGATGACGGACACTCCGGACAAACTGGACTACGAAATAATGGCAAAAAGAGTCCGGCTGATCGAACGCTGGATAAAATCGATACTATGAAAGAATTTTGGAAAGTGATGGTGAGATATGTCTCGCCCTACAATAAATACCTGGCCGGTTCGGCAATAATGAACATCTGCTCGGCAGTGTTCAATGTATTCTCGTTCTCCCTGCTCATCCCCATCCTGCAGATACTTTTCAAAGTAAACGAGGCGAACTACGAGCTGGTGCCATGGAGCGCGGCCATGAGCTTTGCGGACCTCACCAACAACCTTTACTATTACATCAGCATATACATAGAGAAGACAAGCCCAAGCCACGTCCTTCTCATGATGTGTTTGATATTCAGCGGAATAACCCTCATCAAGACAAGTTTCTACTTTGGTGCTTCAGCCATCATGGTTCCGCTCAGGACCGGCATTGCCAAAGACATGAGGATGCAGATATACAACAAGATCATCTCACTTCCGATAGGCTTCTTCAGCCAGGAAAGGAAGGGTGACATCATAGCCAGGATAAGCGGAGATGTGGGAGAGGTGGAATACTCCATCACGAGCACATTGGACATGCTCATAAAGAACCCCATACTCATAGTCATCTATCTGGGAGTGCTGTTCTACATGTCCTGGCAGCTGACCGTCTTCACAATCATCTTCGCCCCTCTCGTGATACTCATCATGAGTTCCATAGGAAGAAGGCTCAAGGCTGACTCCAAAGAGGCCCAGCAGTACTGGAGCGACACAATGAGCCAGGTGGACGAGACCTTGGGCGGCCTCAGGATAATAAAGGCCTTCCTCGCGGAGAGGAAGATGAGCTCACGCTTCGACAAGGTGACCGGCAACATGCGCAGCAAGAACACCCAGGTTGCCGTGCGTCAGTCCCTCGCCCACCCTGTGAGCGAATTCCTCGGTTCCGTCATGATTGCAATAGTCCTGTGGTACGGAGCCACCCTGATCCTGGGTTCCAGTGCCGTGATAGACGCACCGTCCTTCATGTCCTACATAGCCATACTGTACAGCGTGATACAGCCTATCAAGGACCTCTCCAGGGCAGCCTACGGCATACCGAAGGGACTTGCATCCATGGAAAGGATAGACGCAATCCTCAACGCCGAGAATCCAATCAAGGAAGCAGAAAATGCAGTGAAGATTGACAGCTTCGATAAAGAAATACTCTTCAAGAACGTATGCTTCAGCTATGAAGGTGGCCGGGAGGTGCTCAAGAACATAGACCTCTGCATAGGCAAGGGCAAGACCATAGCGATAGTGGGAGCATCCGGTGCGGGCAAATCCACCCTGGTGGACCTCATCCCACGTTTCTACGAGGCCAGTTCCGGCAGCATCAGCATAGACGGGAAAGACATCAGGGACATCTCCATAGCGAGCCTGCGCTCCATCATGGGTAACGTGAACCAGGACCCTATCCTCTTCAACGACACCATATTCAACAACATAGCCTTCGGTGTTGAAGGCGCCACCATGGAGCAGGTACAGGCTGCTGCGAAGATTGCCAATGCCCACGACTTCATCATGGAAAAGGAGGAAGGCTACAATACGAACATAGGTGACCGCGGAGTCAAGCTTTCCGGGGGCCAGAGGCAAAGGATAAGCATAGCCCGCGCCATACTCAAGAACCCTCCTGTCCTCATCCTGGACGAAGCCACGGCATCACTGGATACGGAATCCGAAAGGATAGTGCAGGATGCTCTGGACAAACTCATGAGCAGCCGCACCACCATAGCCATCGCCCATCGTCTTTCAACCGTCAAGAACGCTGACGAGATCATAGTGATGGATGAGGGACGCATAGTGGAGAGGGGACGTCACGAAGAACTTCTTGAAAAGAACGGTTTCTACAAGAAACTCCATGACATGCAGGCAATCTAAAGGATGAAGAGGCAGAGAAGAAAAGAGACAGTCAGCGCAAGGGCGCTGATATTCAGGATAATCCTGCTGGCATACATTCTGGCGGTGGGATTCCTCTGCTTCAACAACTTCTCCGGCGTGCAGCACGATATCCCTCTGATGATACTTGGCATCCCCACGGACAAGATCGTGCATTTCTGCATGTTCTTCCCCTTCCCCATATTGGCCTGGTATTCCATAGACAGGGTCCCGGAAGGGATGGTCGAATC
>JAGHUW010000039.1 GCA_018064625.1 Candidatus Cryptobacteroides equifaecalis
GTTGCTCACGTGTTACGCACCCTTCCGCCGGTCGCCGCCAGAGTATTGCTACCCCGCGCTGCCCCTCGACTTGCATGTGTTAAGCCTGCCGCTAGCGTTCATCCTGAGCCAGGATCAAACTCTTCTTTGTATATTTTCTTATATTCCTAAGCTTGATTCCTGACAATCTTAATTCTTCAGAATTAACGTTCTCGATTAATTAAATTATTCGGTACTTGCTTGTACTATCTTCCAATATTTTCAATGATCGTTCCTCTCCATCGGAAAGGACTGCAAAGATAGGTATTTTTTCTTTTATACCAAATATTTTTACGAAATTTGTGAAATAAATTTCAAAAGAAAATGGAAAAAGTATCTTTATGGGGAATATTTACCGCCTTTTTGAAGATAGGAGCCTTCACAATTGGCGGTGGATATGTAATGGTTCCGGCCATTCAGGAGGAGATGAGCAGCAGGGGATGGATCAGTGATGAGGAACTCCCGGATATAGTAGCCCTGGCCCAGGCGGCCCCCGGCCTCCTGACTGTGAATATGTCTGTATTCGCCGGCTACAAGCTCAGAGGCGTCGCCGGAAGCATCATTGCAACCTTAGGCGTAATTCTCTGCCCCATCATAGTCATTCTGCTCATCGCTCTCTTTTTCTCTTCCATTAGGGACAACGTCTATGTGGAAAAGATATTCATGGGGGTGAGACCGGCTGCAGTGGGTGTCATCACGGCATATACGGTCAAACTCTTCAGCAAGAACAGCCGTTGGTGGCAGTGGGCTGTTGCCATAGCTGCGCTATGCGGCATCTCATTCCTGCAGATCTCGCCTATATATATAATACTGGTCGTGCTGACTGCAGCATTTTTCATCGCTTTGTACAGGGAAAGGAGGGCTGAATGATGGAGACTGCAGCATTGTTTTTTCAACTTTTCCTCACCTTCCTTATCATAGGCGCATTCACCTTCGGAGGAGGATACGCAGTGATGTCCCTCATCCACAGCGAGATAGTACTCAAGTATGGGTGGATAAGCGAAAGCACGTTCACAGACATCATAGCCATTTCCCAGGTGACACCGGGCCCAGTGGGCCTCAACTGTTCCACCTATGTGGGATATGAAGTGCTCAAGCAGGCGGGAGCCGGAGAGTTCATTTCCGTATTGGGGTCTTTCACCTCTTCATTCGCCATAGTACTCCCCTCCTTCCTCATAATGCTGACAATAGTGAAGTTCTACAGCAAGTTCCATGAGAACAGCATGTTCAAGTCCGTGATGGACTCTCTCAAGCCGGCAGTTGCCGGAATGATTGCCGCCGCTGCCTTCTCGCTGATGTTCAACTACAGCATCGGCCCGGACGGCCCGCAGCTGGAACTCATACGCGATACCTTTGCCGGATGGAAGAGCTGGGCTGTCTTCGGAGCCGTTGTCGCAGCCTATCTTTTTGCAAAGATGGGCCCCATTACGCTACTATTGCTGGGAGGATTGGCGGGGATTCTGATTTTTTAGCTATCTTTAAATCATGAAAAAGATTCTGCTCACTTTCAGCACAATGCTGATCTGCATGTCTGCCCTCTGCGCAGACCTCAATTCCATCATCCCTCAACCTGAAAAGGTCACTGCGGCAAAAGGAAGCTTCCACGCAGCAGGAGTGCCGATCAAATGTGACGACAAGATGGACAGCCGTTCGCTGGAGGCCGTAAAGTCCTTCGCGGCACATCTTGGAATGATCAGCGGAAAGACCTGTTCATTCTCTGCACCCATAGGGCTCAGACAGGCTGTGGAAAGCTACGGGGCCAACGGAATGGTCTTCATCAAGGACGAAAGCCTGAAAAACGAGGCATACATGATTGACATCACATCCAAGAGAGTCCTGATCAAGGCAAAGGACTTCAACGGATTCCTCTATGCCATCCAGACGCTCAAGCAGCTGCTTCCAGCCGCAATCTACGGAAAGACGGTGTGCCCTTCAGAGAAATGGGTGCTTCCGTGCTGCCGGATAGAGGATGCGCCGCGCTTCGGATATCGCGGATTGATGCTTGACTGCTGCCGCCACTTCTTCAGCGTGGACTTCGTCAAGAAGTACCTCGACATGATGGCGATGTACAAGTTCAACCGCTTCCACTGGCACCTCACCGAGGACCAGGGATGGAGGATAGAGGTGAAGAAGTACCCTCTCCTCACTCAGATAGGCTCATACAGGAACGGCACCCAGATAAAATTCGACGAGAACTCCAGCGACCACGTCCGCTACGGCGGCTACTACACCCAGGAGGAGATCAAAGATGTTGTGGCTTACGCATGGAAGCTGGGCATCACCGTGGTGCCCGAAATCGACCTTCCGGGTCACATGGTGGCAGCTCTGGCCTCATACCCTTGGCTGGGATGTACCGGCGGCCCATATCAGGTACGCGAAACCTGGGGAGTTGCAGACGAGGTGCTCTGCGTAGGCCAGGAAAGGACCATGAAGTTCCTGGAAGATGTGCTTGACGAGGTCTCAGACCTCTTCCCTGGAGAGTATTTCCACATAGGAGGCGACGAATGCCCTAAGAATGAATGGAAGAAGTGCCCTCACTGCCAGGCTAAGATAGCCGAGCTCGGATTCAAGGATACGGACAAATTCTGCAAGGAGGATTTTCTCCAGAGCTACGTAACAGCCAGGATACAGGCTTTCCTTGCAACAAAGGGAAAGAAGATCATAGGCTGGGACGAAATCCTTGAGGGGGATCTCGCTGAAGGGGCAACGGTAATGTCCTGGAGAGGGACCAAGGGCGGAATAGAGGCTTCAGCCCGAGGCTTCGACGTGATCATGTCCCCTACCACCTACTGCTACTTCGACTACGTGCAGGGAGACCACGATAAAGAGCCGATCGGCCCGAACTACGTGAAGCCGCTTACCCTGGAAAAGGTTTACTCATTCGAGCCTTTCGACGGCGTGAACGAAGATGCGCAGAAGCACATAATAGGTGTGCAGGCAAATGAATGGACAGAGTATATAGCCGAGCCATGGCATGCCGAGTACATGGTGCTGCCAAGAGCCCTGGCTATCGCGGAGATCCAGTGGTGTGCACCGGGCAACAAGAACTGGGACCGCTTCATCAAAGCCGTGGAGACACATGAGTTCCCTGTCCTGGACAAGGCAGGGTACACATACAGGAAACTTGACAAGTAAAAAAAGAAGGCCTCGGGAATCCCCGGGGCCTTTATCATTAAAGAATGACTGACTTGAAGTAGCGGTAGCTGCTTACCTTGAGTTCTCCCACGGAGTCCTCGTCGCAGACTATCCATCCGTCCGGATGGTTCTGGAGGGCAGAAAGCGTGCACATGTGGCTGTATGCTCCCTCGACTGCATCCTTGAGCGCCCTTGCCTTCTTATGGCCGAAGACGAGGATGAGAACCTCCTTTGAATCCATAACCGTACCTACGCCCACTGTAAGAGCCTGGCGTGGAACCTTGTTCATGTCGTTGTCAAAGAAGCGTCCGTTGACGATTCTGGTATCCTCCGTGAGGGTGATGGCGCGTGTCCTTGATGTAAGAGGAGAGAAAGGCTCGTTGAATGCGATATGTCCGTCCTCACCTACGCCACCCATGAAAAGGTCTATACCCCCTGCAGCGACTATCCTGTCCTCATAGCTCTGGCATTCTGCAGCAAGATCCTC
Source organism: Candidatus Cryptobacteroides equifaecalis (assembly GCA_018064625.1). Lineage (GTDB taxonomy): Bacteria > Bacteroidota > Bacteroidia > Bacteroidales > UBA932 > Cryptobacteroides > Cryptobacteroides equifaecalis. Next base: position 3,641 of record JAGHUW010000039.1, read on the forward strand.
TGCATTTCCATTGAGGATATTGATATTCTCGCGCGGGATATCGATATGATCGAAGAAATTGCGGAACATGAATGAGTGGTAGCTCTCCGGATGCTCCACAGGGAGTCCCACATACTCGTCCATATTGAAGGTTATCACGTTCTTGAAGGAAACTTCACCGGCCTTGTTCATTCTGATGAGCTCTGCGTAAGTCTCGAGAGGAGTGGAACCTGTAGGCAGTCCAAGCACGAATGGCTTGTCTGTAAGCGCAGCCTTCTTCTTTATGCTTTCCGCAATTCTGTGGGCAGCCCAAATAGAGCCGCACTTGCTGGATTCTTTGATTATTACGTTCATACTGGATATTATTTTAGCACTTCTACAAATATAGTCCTTTTTGGGCATAATGAAAAGAGCCCGCGATTCACATCGTGGACTCAATTCAATTCTAACCTAAAAATTTAACCTATGAAAAAACTATTCTGACATGATAAATTACAAGTACCGTGCCAAAACTATTCTTCCACTAATTTTACTGTTATAATTTTTACATCAACTACAGGACGGTCCTTAGGACCAGTCTGTACGGATGCGATACGGTCGATAACAGAGATTCCGTCCACAGTCTCACCGAACACGGTATAATCCCCATCAAGTGCAGCGCAAGCCTCAGGGCTCTGAACAAGATAGAACTGAGAGCCAGAGGACTCCTTCTTAGGGTTTGCGGCATCTCCGCGCCTTGCGGCAGCCAGTGCGCCCTTCTTGTGAGTGTACTCCGGAACGAACTCGGCCTCTACAGTGTATCCCGGGCCGCCGGTTCCGAAAGAGGCGGCATTAGCCTCGTCCTTGGTGAGAGGGTCTCCGGCCTGAATCATGAAGCCGTTGATCACACGGTGGAAGAGTATTCCGTCATAGAATCCCTCGAAAGCGAGTCTTGCGAAATTCTCCCTGTGCTTAGGGGTCTTTGAGTAAAGCTTTACCCTTATCACACCCTCTGTGGTGATGATGTCGAACATAGGCTCTTCCGCCATGGCTGCGAGCTTGCTTGAAATAAGTTTAGCCTGCTCTACAGCTGCTATTGAATCCTGGCGTGCCTTTTCAGGGTCCACGGTCTCAGCTTTCTTTCCGGCATTTCCGCCGCAGGATGCAAGCAGCGCTATCGCAGCTGCCATGCAGATTGTCTTTCCAAAAAACTTTTTCATATTATTTCATTCCTTTTTTCAACATTTCTGCAAACTTCTCATATCCGGCCGCGTTAGGGTGAAGACCGTCTGAGAAATATTCCTTTATAATCTTTCCGTCCTGGCCAAGGACCAGACTGCTCATGTCAACATAGGTGGCATAGTCCGTGTGAAGGCATCTGCGGAGCATGCTGTTCACAAGTTCCACCTGGGCCTCGGAGCCGTTGCGCGGAAGTATTCCGCAGACATAGAGTCTGGCCTTTGGCTGCTTTGCATGGATCTCATCCACCAGCTGGTTGATTCCGGCCACAATCCTGTCGTTGCTGTCCCTTCCGAAGTTGTTGGTACCTATCATCATCACGATGGTTTCCGCCTCATAGCCGTCAAGCTCGTCATGACGTATACGCCAGAGAACATTCTCGATGCGGTCCCAACCGTAGCCGAGGTTCAGGACATTCTTCCCCTTCCAGAGGGCATTCCATGAGTCAAGACCCCTGTTGAAATACTGAGGGTCCCCTCCCCAGAAATGGGTGATGGAGTCGCCTATCAGCACGACCTTGGGCTTTCTCTCGTTCTTGAGCCTGAGAATTTCCTGATGGCGTGCATACCAGTCATAGTTGTCCCTGTTCTGCACGCATGGGGTAAATTCGCCGCCCCCTTCACCCAGAATATCATTTATTTTCGAAAGATAGGCCTTTGCATTGTGAAGCATTCCGGCATCGTTGGGATGAACGCCCTCCACCATCTCGTCCAGAGTGAAGGAGAACTCCTCATGAGGCATGTAGTAGATATCCTTGACACCTGCATCCAGAAGCTGCCTGTAAGCCTTGCGCAGCTCTGCATCAAGCTGACGGTGATAGAATTTGCTCTCGCTGGTCATTTCCTGAGGATTGCCCGAGTGCTCCACCAGAAGGATAGGGCAATCGTGATGCCTGCGTAGCATCTTCACTCCCTTCACGGTCCTCTCCACTATAGGCATCTTGAGGCTCAGATTAGGAACGCAGTCTATGATGTATATGCGCGCATCTATCTGATCCAGAAGCTCGAACAGTTCGGCCTCCATCCTTCCGTTTCCGGAGAAACCGAGATTTACCACAGGATGGTCTGTCCATCTCTGGAGTATGTTGGTCCAGGCATTGCCAGGACGGCTTGCGCAGGCACCCTGGGCTATGCTGGTACCATAGACCACTATAGGCCTTTCGAGATTGCGCTTGTGGAAGACTATCTCGGCACCCTGAGGGACACCTATCTCCAGCCACTCCACGGAATTGTAAAGAGGAAGGAACAGTTGGTATTCGTAAGAGCCCTTGTTCCTTGGCTGATAGGTGAGATTCTGGTAAATGTAATTTATGGTGTCCTTGAACTCTATAGGGAACTTCGGGGCACACCAGACCTTCCTTCCCTCGATATCCGTAGCAAAAAGATCCACACCGGAAACGCCGGTAGGAGGCATGTGGAACATGCCGAAGTTCTTGCTGACTGTGGAATACCTCACTGTGATCTCAGGCGCGTTGCTGCGGAAGCAGAGGCTAAGTCCGGCACTGTTTCGGCTCAGTTTCCAAAGCGGCTCACGCACCTTTTTCTGTGCTTCCTCGGGGAGTCTGACATAAGTCTGACCCAGGGACTCCCAACCCTGTCCCTGAACCTGGGCGCCCTCGTCGAAAGGGTTTATCCATCTGGTCTGGGCAAGGGCGAACTGGCTTGCCAGAACCATGGACAGAGCGATGACTATCAACTTTTTCATTTTGCTATAAGTTTTCTATAGATAAAATAACAGTATTCCAGAAGCAGGACAGTATCAATTGCCAGCTGCGCCCATACTGGCAGCTCCCTGAACAGAAGGGATACGCCAAGATTCAGAAGGGCAAGCAAGAAGAAAAAGCCTATGCACCTGCCGTCATAAGGTACAGGATATTTTTTCTGGCCTATGATCCAGCTGAGCACCATAGGCACCCCGTAACCGGCGAAGCCGCCCCATGCGCAGGCCCAGTAGCCCAGGCGCGGGACGAAGATCACATTGATTCCTATCATGACCACAGCCCCGATCGCGCTCAGCACCGCTCCCCACCATGTCTGGTCACTGAGTTTGTACCAGAACGAGAGGTTGAAATAGATGCCCATGAACACCTCCGCGGCCATCACCACAGGTACCACTCCAAGGCCTTCCCTGTAACCTGATCCCACCATGTACTTGAGTATAGGCATATAGAAGATGACGGCCATGTAGGCAAGCAGGCTGAATACTATGAAATATTTCATGCCGTCTGCCAGGGTCTGCACACTCTCACGGTTGCGTCCGCCTCCGAACACTATAGGCTCGTAGGCATATCTGAAGGCTTGGGTGAGAAGGGCCATTATCATTGCGACCTTCACGCAGCCTCCGTAGATTCCAAGCTGCACCTGCCCTTCCGGACCCGGCATGAGCACTGGGAAGAGCATCTTGTCCGCCACCTGATTGAGCAGTCCCACGAGGCTCAGCAGCAGCAGAGGCCAGGAGTAGGCAAGCATGCGCCTGCACAGCCCTCCGTCCATCTTCCCGCCAAAGGCAATCTTCAGTTCAGGCAGGAAGCCGAAGTTGACGATGAAGGTGCAGAAGAGGTTGATGAAGAAGATGAGGCCGACGCCGTAATCCATGCTGACGAAGAAAGACTCCAGCGCAGGATGCGCAGGGAACAGCTTCGGAAGCACAAGGAACACGAAAAGGTTCAGCAGGATACTGGTGAAGATGAAGGTCAGCTTCAAGCCCACGAACTTGAGAGCCTTCTTCTGCTGGCGCAGGCGCGCAAAAAGTATGGCCTGGAAGGCATCCATAGCCACTATGAGGGCAAAACAGCCTATATACTCGGGATGAAGGGCATAGCCCAGGGCCGATGACAGCGGCCGGATGAAGCAGAATACAAGGGCAACAAAGGCCAGGCCCACCCCGGCGACCATCTTGAGCGAGCTGGAGAACACGGTGTCCGCATCTTCCTCCTCCTTGCCGGAGAAGCGGAAGAAGGTGGTTTCCATTCCAAAGGTGAGAAGAGCCAGGAGAAAGCCGGCCCATGCATAAAGATGGGTGACTATACCATAACCCCCACTCTCTGCCGGTATCTTGTACAGGTAAAGAATGGATAGCAGATAATTCAGGAATCTGCCCACGATACTGCTCAATCCATAAATGGCAGTATCCTTGGCCAATGACTTCAGGTTCATGATAACAAATATACAAAAAAGGCCGGATGTTTTGACATCCAGCCTTTCATATACTGTCCCGACAGATTAGTCTGTGAGAGAGAATCTCTTGGTTACGAGAACCTTTGCGCCCTCTGCAGCGAGAACTTCCTTGACGGTCTTCTTGTCATCAGACATCTGGTACTCCTGCTCCTCGAGGGTGTTCTCCTTGAGGAACTTCTGTACACGACCCTTGGCGATGTTCTCGATCATTACAGGGTTAAGGTTTGCAGCCTTCTCTGCGCCCACAGTCTTGATGATCTCACGAGCCTGATCAGCCTGAGCCGGTGTAAGCCAGCCCTTTGATGTATTGGACTCGATGTGATCCTCAGAATCAACGTGTGCAGGGTTGATGCCAGCCTTCTTGAGCGCAGCCTCAACAGCCTTGAGAACCTGCTCCTCCTTGGTCTTCTCAACAGCGACCTTGTACTCGTTGTCAAGAACCTCCTTAGGGCAAGCCTCAGCTGAGATGGCTACAGGGTTCATGGATGCAACCTGCATTACCACACCCTTTGCGAGCTCTGCTGAAACCGGCTTGTCGAATCCTACGAGTGCGCCGAGTTTTCCGTTGAGCTTGTGCACATATTCTGTAACGAACGGAGCCTCTACGATGTCGTAGTATGCAAGGACGTGCTTCTCACCAGTCTTACCGGTCTGGGCCTCTACGGCCTCCTCCACGGTGTAACCGTCTGCCATCTTGCAAGCCTTGAGGCCTGCGAGGTCAGCAGGGCAGTTGGCGATAGCAACGTCAGCAATAGCCTCTGCAAGATTCTGGAAATCTGCATTGCGGGAAACGAAGTCAGTCTCACATCCGAGGCATACAAGGATAGCCTTGTTTCCTGCCATACGGGTCTTGACTGCACCCTCTGAAGTCTCACGGTCAGCTCTCTTCGCTGCCACGAGCTTACCCTTCTCGCGGATGATGTCCATAGCCTTGTTGAAGTCACCCTGTGCCTCCTCAAGAGCCTTCTTGCAGTCCATCATACCTGCTGAGGTCATTTTACGTAATTTCATTACGTCTGCTGCTGTAATTGCCATAGCGTATAATTCTAGAGATTAAATGGAACTTGATTACTCAGCCTCTACGTCAACGGGCTTTGCACCCTTGCGTGCACGAAGCTTCTTGCCACCAGCCTGAACTGTTGCGTTCTCCTCTGCTGCAGCCTCCTTGTCCTTCTCGAGCTTACGCTCCTCAAGACCCTCACTGATAGCTCCACAAAGGATGTTCATAATGCATTCGATAGACTTTGTTGCGTCGTCATTAGCCGGAATCACATAATCAATTGAGGTAGGATCGCAACATGTATCAACCATAGCGAATACCGGAATGTTAAGACGATTGGCCTCTTTTACTGCATTAGCTTCTTTCATCACGTCAACGATGAACAGGGCTGAAGGAAGGCGGCTCATGTCGCGGATGGAGCCGAGGTTCTTCTCGAGCTTCTCGCGCTGGCGGTCAACCTGGAGACGCTCTCTCTTGGCGAGCTTCTCGAATGTGCCGTCCTCTTTCATCTTGTCGATTGTGCCCATCTTCTTGATGGCCTTGCGAACTGTAGGGAAGTTGGTAAGCATACCACCTGCCCAACGCTCTGTGACTGAAGGCATATTGACTGCGGTAGCTTTCTCCTTTACAATATCCTTAGCCTGCTTCTTGGTAGCAACGAAAAGAATCTTGCGGCCTGACTTTGCAAGCTGCTTCATCTCCTCTGCTGCCTCGTCTATCTTGACGATAGTCTTGTGCAGGTCGATGACATGGATACCATTCTTCTGATCGAAGATATATGGAGCCATCTTAGGATTCCACTTACGGGCGAGATGGCCGAAGTGAACACCTGCATCAAGCAATTCTTGGAAATTTGTGCGTGACATTTCTTTGTCTGTTTTCTTGTTTTTACTAAACTGTCCCCTCTTCGGGGCCTCTTTTCTTCAAGGCGGAGTAACGACATGCGGTCTCCAACCTTTTCCGCAGTGTGGCAACCGTTCCCGACCCCAAGGCCTACACGGTTTAGTTCAACCACAACTGTGCCGTAAAACGGTAATAACTAACGTTTACTGAACTGGAAGCGGCGGCGTGCACCCGGCTGGCCTGGCTTCTTACGCTCAACCTCACGAGAATCGCGGGTGAGGAAGCCTGCTGCCTTGAGGGCGGAACGATACTCTTCTTTGTTCAGGTCGCTCATAGCGCGGGCGATACCAAGACGGATAGCCTCAGCCTGACCCTTGATACCACCACCAACGACGGTAACCTTTACGTCAAACTGACCCTGAGTGCTGGTAACTTCAAATGGCTGGTTTACTATGTAACGGAGAGACTCGAGAGAGAAATAGTTCTCGAGCTCGCGGCCGTTCACTGTAACGTTGCCTTTGCCGGCTGAGAGATAAACGCGAGCTACAGCTGCTTTACGTCTTCCAAGGGCGTGTGTCTGTTCCATTTGCTCTGTTTAAATTTCGTTCAACTTAATAACTGTAGGGTTCTGTGCCTCGTGCGGATGCTCAGGTCCAACATATACATGAAGGTTGTTGAGCTGTACTGCACCAAGACTTGTCTTAGGGAGCATACCCTTGACTGCTCTCCTTACGAGTTCTGCAGGTCGTTTCTCGAGGATCTCCTTAGGAGTCGTGAATCTCTGTCCTCCCGGATAGCCGGTGTAACGGACATAAACACGATCGGTCATCTTCTTTCCGCCGAGAGCCACCTTCTCTGCATTTACCACGATAACGTTGTCACCGCAGTCAACATGAGGGGTGAAGCCTGGCTTGTTCTTGCCACGGAGGACAAGAGCAACGCGTGCTGCAAGACGACCAAGAGCGAGATCTGTCGCATCAATGACAACCCACTTCTTGTCTACAGTCGCCTTGTTCAGCGATACTGTTTTGTAGCTTTGTGTGTCCACTGTCTTGATCTTTAAATAGTTAATAAAAATTGCGATCCCTACACAAAATAGGGGTCGCAAAGATATGAATAATTATTTAAAATAGCAAATGTAACGCTATGCGAGGCAATTTGCCTGAACGAAAGCGTTGACTGCAACTGCAACGAACATGAGGCAGATGATGGTGGAAAGGATATAGCCTATCCACTTGAGTCTTACAAACCATGTGCGTCCGCTCCAGCCTATGGTCTGGAACATGCTCCAGAAACCATGGATCATATGGAGCCAGACTGCAACGAACCATACGATGTAGATCGCGAGGAGCCACCACTTGCTGAATGTAGCCTCGAGCAGGCAGTAAGGATTGTTCTCGAAGTTGCCTACACCGAAGAGCTCAGGGAGCTGCATCTTTGCCCAGAAGTGTG
>JAGHUW010000179.1 GCA_018064625.1 Candidatus Cryptobacteroides equifaecalis
ACCTGGAACTTGGCAACACCTGCAGCGTCAGTCTTTGCATCGAAGGTAGCGACGCCAGCCGCATCCTTGAGAGTAACGGCAATGTCAGCCTTTGCGAAAGCCTCTCCGTCAAGAGCAAGCTTCACCTGAACATCCAGAATAGGTTCTTCCTTCTGGCATGATGCTGCGCCCATAAGTACTGCGAGCGCAGCGAGGAATGTAAGAGTTTTTTTCATTTGTAAAAAAATTAAATTGTACTAGAATTTCAATCTGAGTGTGAGTCCGTAGTAGAAAGACGGTATGTAGTTTGTTACGGAAGTGTATGTACCCGTCTTTGTGGAATATACCTGACCCATGTTGTTGAAGAAGTTGTTGGCGTAGAATGAGATCGACGCCAGATCACCTATCTCTTTGGTGACACTGAGGTTGGCACTGAAATAAGGGCTGATGTAATCTCCCAGGAAATGATACTTGAAGTTGCTCACGACCACCAGTTTGGAGAGATCCGCAAAAAGAGACTTGTCATTGTCTTTGGCCCACCTGTATTTCTCAAGGAACTCAGTCCTCGTCCCATCCATGGAAACTATGTAGTCCGGATACAGCACAGAATATCCTTCGCCGTCATATATATCCCTGGTGTCAACTGAAGTAGGGTCACCCTTGTCTGCAAGTGAATAGCTGCGCTGCTTTCCGTCATACCTCTCGGAAAGGGCCTGGCTGTACTGGAGAAGGCAGGCCTCCAGTTTGAGGGAGACAATCATCCTGACCTTGGGGATATGTGTGACGATGGTCACGTTGTTCCTGAGCGACCTTGATATGTTTCCGTTCGAAATGTTGTACCCACCATAATAATATGCCTTATAAGGATATAGCTTTCCATTGGTAGCCACAGTGGTTGCCGGGCACTGAGCCTTCATATCCGTATATACGAATTTGTATCCGTAGTAATTGCCATCCAGCATGATTGTGGTCTGGATAGGCTTGATCTTCGGAAACTCCACCGTCCATTCAAGTCCATATCTGCGGATAGGATTGTCGTCATTGTCTATGAGGGTTCTGGCCACGAACTGATCCCTCTTCTGAGCATCAAGCTGGAGAGAAGGGATATGCCCGTTCTTGTCGCTGACCGTCACGATCCCCGCATCCGAAATCGAGAACACTCTGTCCGAGGCAGGGATGGGACATCCTGACAGGGCCGAGGAGTTGGTGTACATATAGCTGAAAGGCTCGTACTCCGGCATGAGCCTGTAGGAATCATGGGTCGTGGTGTAATAGCCGTTCAGTCCCACCTTGATGCCATAGAGGTTGAAGTCCACGCCAAGCTCCGCCTGACGGTTGCTCTGCCACATAAGGTTCCTGTTGAATTCCACAGCACGAGGCATCACAAAGAAAGCAGAGCTGACAGTATTGTCTGACGACACGGTGGAGCGGAACACCTCTATATCGTAGAAGGTCGGAGCTGGATAAAGAATGGCGAATGCCGGGAGCTTGACGGATTTTCCCCATCCCACCTTGAAGGACAGGGAGCGCAAAGCCTCACGGCCTCGACCCTTGGCATCAATGACTGTGTATTTCCAGTTGAAACGAGGCGACCATGAAGACACGTTCCCGTATTCGGAACCGTTTATGATGGTGTTGTCATTTCTGATACCTGCAATGAAGTTCATTCTGCCCTTTCCCACCGGGAAAGTCAGATTCTCTTCAAGATATGCAGCGGCATTGCACATGTACGGAACCAGGTCATATCTGTATTCGCGGAACGAAGGAGCCGTATCCATCTCTGTGGAATACTGTCCACGTCCGAAGTTCTTGTCTGCGGAGAAATCCGCTCCGAGCTTTATCTTGTTGTTGACCTTGCCCCAGGTGGTCGCCCAGTTGGCCTTGAGGGAACCCTTGAAGTAAAGAGGACGGTCATCCCAGTTCATCACGTTGCTGTAATATCCCGGCTTGACCTGTATTATCTTCTGATCGGCAGCACCGGAGAAAGGCTCCGACATGAAATATCCCCTGTCAACACCATGAAGTGAGACGCTGGTCACACTGCTGGAATAGTATGTCTTGGACTCCTGACTCTTGTCCGAATATGACGCGCTTGCCTTAAGTTCAATGTTCGTGATCCATTTCTTGTTGAGCAGCCAGTCCATGGTGAAATTTGCACGCAGGTTGTTGTCCAGCGCCTTGGTATAGCTATCCTGATATCTGTCAGGGTCTGTCTTGTCATTGCGCCCGCCTAGGTTTCCCGTCACGCCGAAGCTCATCCTCAAAGGGGTATTGCTGAATGCCCCGTGGGTGAAAGTGTTGCTGTAGAGAAGGTTGAGCTGGCTTCTGCTGTAGGATGTATATGGAGACATAGGCTCGGAAATAGAGCGGGTATGCTCCAGGTTGGCATTGAGCGTACCGTAAGACCTCTCGCCGTCTTTAGACCTCAGACCGAATCCCTTGCCCACCGAGATCTGCTTGTTGGTAGGGGTGGTGGACAGGGTGACCGTGTAAGGGGTCTTTCCTTTCTGTGTATTGATTTTGACCACACCGGAGGTCATGTCTCCGTATTCCACCGAAGCCACGCCGCTGATGACCTCGACGGACTCCACATTGCTGGAAGATATATTGTTCGTGCTCACGCCTCGGAGGTTCGTTACCGCAAGCTCTGCGTTGCCGAAGCTTCCGTTGTTGGAAAGACGGGCTCCGTCCACCTCTATGGCAGCGCCAAAGAGAGCATTGCCGGCCTCAGCAGCACCACCGCTTCTAATTGTGATGTTATGCTCTGAAAGAAGGGAGGGGTTTGAAGTGACGCCTCCCGGCAGGAGACTGGTTATGTCTGAGATGTTGAGCATCTGCACGTGATTCAGCGCGTTCTTGTCTATGAGACGGCTTGTGGTGGCGCTGTTGCTGTTGTCCTGGGCGGTAACCAGGGCACCCTCAAGTGCGAGGTTGTCCACATTCAGATAGACCGTATAGTTGGTGATGCTGCGGGCTATGGTTATTTCCCTGCTGTCTTCCACATAACCAAGACTGTTCACGATGACTTTGGTCTTGCAGGCACGCACGCTCTTGATTTCGAAGCATCCCTTCGCGTCAGCAATGGCCCACTGACCTGTGCTCTCCAGCACCACGGTCGCGAACTCCACGGGCTCAGACGTCTTTTTATCCAGAATCTTTCCGCTGAAGACGAGATCCTGGGCTGAAGCGACGAAGGAAAGTATTGATAATACGAATACTGCAAGAAGATATCTACCAGACCTCATACTCAGAAATTCTTTCTAACCTTTATTACTACCGGATGCAAAACTAAAGAAAAATTTTTTAATATCTTATACCTATTTCTTGGGATTATCTATCTTTGTGTTCAAATAAAAGTATTTTTATGAAAAAAAATTGCAACTGGCCAAAGCATCTGCTCCAATGGGGAACACTTGCTGCCATCGTATTCTTTGTCACAGGACTCGCGGCAAAGATCTTCACAGGCCTTGAAAAGGCTGACCCTGAGGCCTATTGCCCTATGGGAGGACTCGAGGCCTTCACCACTTATCTTGTAAGGGGATCACTTCCATGCTCGATGAGTTCCGTTCAGATTCTGATGGGCCTCACGCTTGCTGCCGCGGTGATTCTTTTCAGCAAACTGTTCTGCGCGTACCTCTGCCCTGTGGGCACCGTGGAAGACCTGCTCATGAAGCTGAGAAACAAGCTCGGCTTTGCAAGCGCAGACATCAGAAACGGGTCTGTGGCAGACAAGTTCCTCAGGGTTCTCAAATATGCCCTGCTTTTCTGGATATTCTATTCCACAGCTACAGCCAGCGAGCTCTTCTGCAAGAAGCTTGACCCTTATTACGCAGTTGCAACCGGATTCAAGGGAGAGATCGTTCTCTGGATGTCCATCACCAGCGTCAGCCTCGTGATTGCGGGAGGACTTCTGGTCAAGAGGTTCTGGTGCCGTTACATCTGCCCGCTCGGAGCAGCATCCAACACACTCAAATTCTGGCCTTGGCTCGTAGTGCTCTCTGCAGCATGGTGGGCCCTCATGCAGTTCGGAGTGGAAATAAGCTGGCTCTGGTTCCTCGGAGCATTCTGCGTTTACGGATACTGCATGGAAATCTTCTGCAGCAAGCCTAAGTTCCAGCTTCTCCACGTCTGCATAGACAACGACGTCTGCGGCAAGACCTGCCATTCATGCCAGAAGAACTGCCCTTACGGAATCGATGTGCCAAGCTACCTGGGCAAGGTGAACTCCGTAGACTGCACACTCTGCGGCGAATGCGTTGCGGCATGTCCAAGAAAGGCCCTGAACATAGGTTCCGCCCCTGCAAAGGAAATGAAGTGGACAAACTTCCTGCCTGCAGTACTCACCGTCCTTCTCACCGTTGCAGGTCTGTGCACAGGCAGCAAATTCGAGCTCCCTACCATAGACGAGACCTGGGATGTGACCGAGGACATGCAGCTCGAGACCCTCAAGATAGAGAACCTCAAATCCGTGAAGTGCTACGGAAGTTCAATGGCTTTCAAGGCAAGGATGCAGAACGTCAGAGGCGTGCACGGAGTGAAGACCTATGTGGGAAGCCACAGCGTCGTACTCAAATATGATCCTAAGAAGACCAATCCTGAGAGACTCCAGGAGGAGGTATTCGTACCTTCCAACTTCCGCGTGAACTCACCTGACCCTAAGGAATACAGCGAGCTCAAGATCATGACCATACGTACAGAGAAGATGTACGACAAGAGCGACCTCAACATGCTCGGCCTCCAGTTCAGACTCACCGGCAGGAAAATCTTCGGCCTCGCCTCAGAGTACAACTGCCCTCTGATCGTAAGGGTTTACATGGACCCGGAGGAAAACCCTGACGAGGATTTCTTCCGCGAGACGGTGAACAAGAAAACCCTCGACATGCCTGTACACGGAGGCGGAGTGAAGCAGACAGCTCTCGACTTCGAGTTCGTGAGACTTGAGAAGGAGACCGGCAGCATTGCCATAGACGAGTACCTGCACATGATGTTCAGCGAGTTCAAGGCTGAGTATAACGGACGCTACCCTCAGGGAGACACCACCGTCATCAGGAAGCGTGCCGAGGTATATGCAGACCAGCCTCAGTTCATCTACGAAGTTGTTGACCAGAACTACGAGAAGCCTATCGTGATGAGGGCTCTTCCATTCCTGAGCAACCATCTCTCCAAGGAGGAGGGCGTGATAGGAACCTACCTGCGCCTCAACAAGGACCTGCTCCCTTCCATTCAGGTAAGGTTTGCAGCCCCTATGACAGCAGACAGGATATGGGAACTCATGACAATGGACACCTGGACCATCACCTACAAGAGCGATGATGTCCGTGAAGAGCCGGCAAGGCTCTCATTCAAGAAAGAAGGAGAGTGCTACTCGTTCGACCCGTCCCAGGTCCAGGAATAAATAATTGATTCAGTCTGGCGGAGGTACTGGCGTTTATCGTACTTAGGTGCGTAGACGAAGGCCTCCGCCACTATTATGTACTGACCGTCAGGAGAATAGAATGAATGGGATACGAAAGGACCTCCCATATAGTCGTTCACAACCTCCCAGTAGCCTCTAAGTTCGGCAATCTGGCGGCCGCGGTA
>JAGHUW010000074.1 GCA_018064625.1 Candidatus Cryptobacteroides equifaecalis
AGCAGGGGGAGATGATCACCTTCGAGCCTGAGCAGGGCCATGCCCCGCTTCTTGGCGAGGGTACAATCCACAAGGCAATTTTCAAAGTTAAGGTTGCATAATATATGTTGAAAAAGGTCATTAGCATGGCGGTACTTGTTGCCGCCATCTTTTGTTCCGCTTCATGCAAGCAGAGCAAATCCTACACCATCTACCTCATGGGAGATTCCACATGCGCCCCGAAGGATATGTCCAAGGGCAGCCCTGAGCGTGGCTGGGGAATGCTTTTTCCCAATTTCCTTGACGACGACATCACCGTGGTGAATTGCGCCCGCAACGGCCGCAGCACCCACAGCTTCAAGACTCTGGGCCACTGGGACCGCGTGAGGAGCTCGGTCCAGCCGGGAGACTATGTCTTCATACAGTTCGGCCACAATGACGCAAAGCAGGACGACACCCTGCGCTACGCCCCGGCCTTCGGCGCTTACCAGGACAATCTGCGCGAGTACATAGACACAGTGCGCGCCCACGGCGCAACGCCTGTCCTGCTCACCCCTGTCAGCCGCCGCTGGTTCAAGGACGGCGTGCTGGACGAGAACTGCCACACAGACTATCCTGCTGCCATGAAGCAGGTGGCCGACGAGAAGGGCGTGGTGCTGCTCGACATCTATGCCGACACACGCGACTGGCTCAAGGAACTTGGCGACGAGGCCTCGAAGCCTTACTTCATGCAACTCGCCCCCGGTCAGTGCGAAGCCTTCCCCGAAGGCCGCGACGACAATACCCACACCGTAGAAGAGGGCGCCTACGTCGTTGCCACCTTCGTGTGCGAACGCATCAAAAATGCCCCGGAGCTCAAAGAACTCTCAGGGCATCTTGTCCCGTATCGCGCTCATCGCGGAATCTAATAGTATTCCTGATTCAGACGGGTCAGGATATCCATGTGCATGTAAGTGTCTCGCTCTGCGGGGCACTTTTTCATTACCAGATAGTCTGCAAGACACTGTACTGCATGGCGTGATTGCACCTCAGTGTGCTGCGCAATGAGTATGTCCACCACTCCCCTGTCAAGCATCCTGAGGTTGCTCGGTATGCTGTCGAAGCCTATGACCCTCCTGCCTTCCACAGGATGAGAGGCCAGATAGTCGGAGATGAGGTTGATGCGTGAGTTGAGCATTACAATGTAACGTACCTCGCCGAAGCCGGAGAAGAACTTGTCAAGGGTGGAGTCTATCCCTCCCCTGTCGTGCGGATTGACCTGTACCGTGCGCAGATCCGCGCCCGGGAAATGTTCGCGCATGTAGTCCATGAAGCCGGCGCGGCGGTCAGAGGTAGGGTCGGATTTTCCTGCAAGGTCACGCTTGATTCTCACCACCGCAACCTTGTCAACCTCCTCCGGCCTGCATCGCTCAGTGAGAAGGGCGGCGCAGAGAAGTCCGCTCTTGTACAGGGGCATGCCTATGTATGCGAGGTAGGAGTCATCCTCCTGCAGTTTGTGATCCACGTACATGTAAGGTATATCATTGTTTTTGAGCTGCCTTACGAAGTCCATGGTCTCCAGCGGGAATAGAGGCACTATGATGACCCCGGCAGGCCTTGATTCAAGAACCTCATTGCAGACATGAACGAATGAAGATGAGTCATATTGAGCATACAGACGTATATCCACCCTGATGCTCAAGGCCGCAACCATGTCCACGCTTTCCATGAAACCATTGTAAAGATTGCCCCAGTACTCCCCTTCCGTGAACTCAGGCATGAGACAGACCACAATCTGGTCCTTTCTGGATGCGAGCAGGGAGGCATGGACGTTGGGTTTGAAGCCCAGTTCCTCTATGGCCTTCCTTACTTTCTCTGCGCTTTTTGCAGCCACCTCTCCCCTGTTGTGGAGCACTCTGTCCACAGTTCCCTTTGAAACACCTGCCCTTCTGGCAACATCTATTATTGTCACTTTCTCACTCATGATACAAATATAATGATAATTTTCCGTGCACGTTCACGACATATAAGAAAAATTTTTACTAAATTTGCTTTTTGTGGGAAGAAATGTAAAAAAAATATAATAAACATGGCAAAAATCATCACTCTCGGCGAAATCATGCTTCGCCTCAGCCCAGAGGGCAACGACAGATTCATCCAGACAGACAGCTTCCGCATCATCCCCGGTGGTGGTGAGGCGAATGTTGCCGTCAGCCTTGCGAACTATGGCCATGACGCCTATTTCGTAAGCAAGCTTCCAAAGCACGAGATCGGCCAGATTGCAGTCAACGCACTCCGCCGCTACGGAGTCAAGACAGAGTTCATCGCCCGCGGAGGCAGCCGCGTAGGCCTCTACTACTGCGAGACAGGTGCTTCGATGCGCCCGTCCAAGGTCATCTACGACCGCGCCAACTCAGCCATAGCTGAGGCTGACCCTGCAGACTTCGATTTCGACAAGATCATGGAAGGCGCAAGCTGGTTCCACTGGTCAGGAATCACCCCAGCCATATCTGACAAGGCTGCCGAGCTCACAAAGCTCGCATGCGAGGCTGCGAAGCGTCACGGCGTGACCGTTTCCGTAGACCTCAATTTCCGCAAGAAGC
The DNA here is from genome assembly GCA_018064625.1 of Candidatus Cryptobacteroides equifaecalis. Taxonomy (GTDB): domain Bacteria; phylum Bacteroidota; class Bacteroidia; order Bacteroidales; family UBA932; genus Cryptobacteroides; species Cryptobacteroides equifaecalis. The sequence continues at coordinate 2,562 of JAGHUW010000074.1, forward strand.
TCTGGACATCGGAGAAGGCCATCAGCATCATGCGCCCGCTCATGCAGTATGTTGACGTATGCATAGGCAATGAAGAGGATGCAGAGCTCTGCCTCGGTTTCAAGCCTGAGGCAAACGTGGAGGGTGGCGAGACCAACGCCGCAGGTTACGAAGGAATCTTCAGGCAGATGGCCGAGCAGTTCGGCTTCAAGTACGTTGTCTCTACCCTGCGCGAGTCTTACTCTGCAACCTTCAACGGCTGGAAGGCCCTCATATACAATGGAAAGGAGTTCTATCAGTCAAAGAGATACGAGATCAACCCTATCATAGACCGCGTTGGTGGCGGAGACTCTTTCTCAGGAGGTCTCATCCACGGCATGCTCAAGTACCCTGACAATCAGGGAGCAGCTCTTGAGTTCGCAGTTGCTGCTTCGGCACTGAAGCACACCATCAATGGAGACTTCAACCTTGTGAGCGAGGATGAGGTCATGAGCCTTGCCGGGGGTAACGCAAATGGACGAGTACAACGCTAACGCGTTGCACTCTGTGCTGCAATTCATTGGGGAGCGTACTCCCCAAACCCCTTGACGCTGTTAAATTCGACAAATCAAAGAAAATGGCAAAGTATAATAAACTACAGGTCATCCAGACCATGAAGGAGACAGGTATGGTTCCTGTTTTCTACAACGCTGACATAGAGATCAGCAAGAAAGTCCTCAAGGCATGCTATGACGGCGGCGTGAGGGCATTCGAGTTCACAAACCGCGGCGACTTCGCACAGGAAGTGTTCGGAGAGCTCGTGAAATACGCAAACAAGGAGCTTCCAGGCATGATTGTAGGTATAGGCTCGGTTGTGGATCCTGCCACCGCTGCGATGTACATCCAGCTCGGCGCGAACTTCGTCGTCGGCCCTCTCTTCAACCCTGAGATTGCCCCTGTCTGCAACCGCAGACTCATCCCCTACTGCCCTGGCTGCGGCACCGTTTCCGAGGTTGGAGCAGCGCAGGAGCTTGGCTGCGACATCTGCAAGGTCTTCCCTGGCGACGTGCTCGGTCCCAAGTTCGTCAAGGGCCTCCGCGCACCTATGCCTTGGAGCCAGATCATGGTCACAGGCGGCGTGAAGCCTGAGAAGGAGAATCTCGAAGGATGGTTCAAGGCAGGCGTCACCTGCGTGGGAATGGGATCGAACCTCTTCCCTAAGGAAGTCATCGCAGCAGGCGAATGGGAGAAGATCTCCGAGCTCTGCAAGGGAGCACTCGACATCATCAAAGAAGTTAGATAATCAATTATGGATACCCAGAATAAGACTATGACCAATTGGCGTTGGGTAATGTGCTCGATGCTGTTCTTTGCAACCACTGTAAACTATCTGGACCGTCAGGTTCTCTCTCTCACCTTCAAGGAGTTCATCCAGCCGGAATTCCACTGGACAGATTCCGATTACGGTACCATCACCGGTGTATTCTCCATCGCATACGCCATCTTCTGCCTCTTTGCAGGAAAGTTCGTGGACTGGATGGGAACCAAGAAAGGATACCTCTGGGCCATCATCATCTGGTCCCTCGGAGCTGTGATGCACGCAGGCTGCGGTTGGGGAACCACCCTCGTCATCGAGGAGATTGACACCGTAGAGGCCCTCAGGGCCATCGAAGCCGGCAGCGCCATTGCATCAACCATTGCAATGGTATCGGTCTATATGTTCCTTGCATGCCGTATGATTCTCGGCCTCGGTGAGGCAGGAAACTTCCCTGCAGCCATCAAGGTTACTGCAGAGTACTTCCCTAAGAAGGACCGCGCATTCGCAACATCCATCTTCAATGCCGGCGCATCCGTTGGAGCTCTTGCTGCCCCTGCAACAATTCCTCTTCTCGCCAAGGCAATGGGTTGGGAATGGGCATTCATCATCATCGGAGCCCTCGGTTTCGTCTGGGCCGGCGCATGGGTATTCCTCTACGACAAACCAGCAGAGTCAAAGCATGTCAATGAGGCTGAGCTCGAGTACATCAACCAGGACGAGGCCGGAACGCCTGCAGCTGCAGCCGGCGCAGAGAAGCAGATGAGCTTCTGGAAGGCATTTACCTTCCGTCAGACCTGGAGCTTCGCCTTCGGCAAGTTCATGACAGACGGCGTATGGTGGTTCTTCCTCTTCTGGGCCCCTGCCTATTTCCAGGATCAGTTCGGAATCAGGGCTTCAGACCCCAAGGGTATCGCTCTTATCTTCACACTCTACGCCATCGTGACCGTGGTATCCCTCGGAGGCGGCTATCTGCCTAAGATCTTTGTGGAGAAGAAGGGCATGGAGCCATACTCAGGCCGAATGCTCGCAATGCTCATCTTCGCATTCTTCCCTATCATCGCACTGTTTGCGCAGCCTATGGGTCAGACTTACGGTCCTTGGGCAGTTGCGATCATCATCGGTATCGTGGGAGCGGCTCACCAGAGCTGGAGTGCAAATATCTTCTCTACCGTAGGTGACATGTTCCC
>JAGHUW010000062.1 GCA_018064625.1 Candidatus Cryptobacteroides equifaecalis
TCTTGTGATAGATGCTTTTCTTCGGTGTGGCTGCGTCTGCCGATGATATCACGGCGGCCAGTGCCGCAAGTTGGATGATGATATGTTTCATATGACTCAAAGATAATAAAAAAGGCCGACCTTTCCGGCCGACCTTTTCCATCATATTGATTTTTCTACTAGAAGAAACGTGCTCTGTTGTCCTTTACGTCACCGTTCTGCATCATTACAGGGATGATCATCTGTGATGCATACTGAGCCTTCTGGCTTGCGAGAGCCTTTGCATCCTCCTCAGTGTAGTACTCACCGACCTTCTTGTCTGAGATCTTGAATACGTATACACCTCTGAGACCTGCAACCGGACCGCTTACAACACCCTCCTCAGCTGTAGAAGCAGCACCGATGAGAGCTGGCTCTACAGGAGAGTATCCTGAAGTTGTGAATGGAACTGCAGCGTTGCTCTCCACAACGGTACCGAGCTTGTCTGCAACTGCCTCGAGTGTTCCAAGACCCTTGATCTTCTCAGCAACCTCAGCAGCAACCTTTGCGTGAAGCTTCTCTGAATAAAGCATGTTGCTGATGAATGCAGAGTTCTTCTCAACAGGTGAATAGCCTTCCTCGTTGACGGTCTTCACAGTTGCAACGAAGAAGAAGTTGTTGTTGACTGTGATGATGTTGGAAGCCTTGCCAGCCTTGTTGTCGAATACCCAGCGGGTAACTTCCTTAGCATTCTTGATGGCACCGTATGAAGATGTAGCCTCGGTAACGTTCATGCTGTGAGAGTAAACCTTCATTGAATCCACAGCTGTCTTGTAACCTGCGTACTTGCCACCGGTAAGGGTAGCGAAGGTGTTGGCCTGAGCATAGAAGGTATTGAAAGTCTCCTTGCTTGCAAGAGCGGTCTTCTCGAGGATGGCTACCTGCTTCTTTGCAACAGGAGCGGTCTTCTTTGTAACGAGAACCACGTGAGAACCGTACTGTGTGTTGATTACGTATGGCTGACCTGCAACTGCCTCCATGACGCTCTCGAAACCAGGGATCATGTAGGTCTGGGTCATCCAGCCGATGTTTCCTATCTCTCCGTCTGCGGCAGAGTTCTGGTCAAGCGAGTAGCTTGCGGCAAGGTTTGCGAAGTTTGCACCCTTCTTCACAACATTCACGAGGCTGTCTGCAACATGCTTCGCATCAGCACCCTGGAGAAGGATGTGCTTTACATATACTGAATCAGGAATGTTCTTACTTGCAATTACCTTGGCTGCAAGGAAGCTGTTACCGTCCTTCACGATAGGTGTGATATCGTTTCCGGCGAAGATAGAGTTGTTGATCTCAGGGTTCACTGTATTGAGCTCACCAGCCTTGTACCAGTAGTTGCTGAGAGAACGCTCAGAGTTCTTGAGGAGGAATGACTTCATGTTGTCCACAGTTGCGAACTCCTCGTATGCGAGCTCCATTGCATCCTCAGTATCCTCGATGTCCTTCTGTGAAGGAACCACCTCGAATACTACATACTCGATGTCACGGCTTGCGTTCTGCTTGAAGAAATCCTTGTGGGCAGCGTAGTACTTCTTGATCTCTGAAGAAGAAACGACGATAGAACTATCCTTGGCAACAGGGTAGCTGCTGAGAACATAGTCAATGTTTGCAGTTGTGTTTGCAGCAGCGATCTCATCCTTGAGCTGAAGGGCGTTCATATAGTTTCCGTTTGTGAAGAGGGAACCATACTTTGCATAGTACTGCTGGGTATTGACTGTGTTCTGGAGGTAGTTCCAGTATGTACGGAGCCTTCCTGTCTCGTCTGCATCCACCTGCTCCACGAAGAGCTTGAGGTTATCGACTGAGAAAGCACCGCTCTCATCTGCGAATACAGGATTCTGAGCGATCACTGGTGAAACATAATCTCCTGAAATAAGGGCAACCATCTCCTCATCACAAACGTTGAGACCTGCCTTCTTTGCATTCTTGACGAACATGTACTTGTCAAGATTCTCCTGCCATGCGGCATTACGGATCTGCTCCTGGGTCTGCTCGTTCTGTACGCTTGATCCTGTGAGGATCTCGTTGATGGTGGTGTACCTGTTGATATCATCCTGGAAGTCTGTGAGCGAGACGCTCTTTCCAGCGATACGACCTACATCGAATTTTGAAGACATGGTGTTCACCGCTGATTCAAGGGTGCCTGGATCAATGATGAATGAGAGAAGGGCCAATGCGATAATAATCGATATCACAATGCCGAACTTAGTGCGAATATTCTGAAGAACCGCCATTTGTTTATGTTTTTAATTGTTTTTAAGCGAGTTTAGCCCACAAATATAATTATTTTTTGTAAAAAGGCCCTATAAAATTCACGGAATCAATAACAACGACCGTTGTATCCTGTACTGTCCTTACGTAACCGTTGAACGCATTGTGGAGAATTGAGTTGTTCGCATGGTCGTCTGAACGCATGCCGTAACCCTGCATGAAACCGTCCGGAGAGTACATCTTCACATAGCAGTCAGTGTATATTTCCTTGGTGGTCTGATCCCAATAAATGGTGTCCGTTTCCATAGTCTCTCTCTTTATTACATTGTGTATCACAACGTTGCCAAATGCAGACCAAATCTCGTTACCTTTTTTCTTTGGCACGGTATGCTTGGCTGAATTGGAGATGATTACAGATTCAAGAAGACCATCCGGTGTATATCCGTAAACCGAAATACCCTTTGGAAAAAGATCGTATGAAAGGCTGTCGTTGTCATAATGCTCCATCAGCCTGGCTTCGATTCTCATGGATACACGTCCGTTGTCTGACTGGACAACGAACATGTCGTTCACTATCTGGACAGGTGACTCGCTGGTTTTAGACAGATCCGTCTCATCCAAACCCGCTTTACAGGAAAGGACAATGCTGGCAACCACCACTGTGATTGCCAGCACCCTAGAAATATTTGAAAAAACTTTCAAGACTACTTGTTGGTACGTACTGTAGTGGTAGCACGCATGCCACCGCAGGATACAGTGTAGGACTGACCTGCCTGGATGTCATACATGAATGCCTCTGCAGCCTGTGGGAAGTAAGAGCTGTACTGACCGATGTAACGGTTTGCATCCTCTGCGAGGGTAGCGTCAGCTGCCTTTGCCTTTGCCATGTAGTCACAGGCAACCCAGTAAGGTGCACGGCGTGAGATCTCGTCGCTGCCGCACTTGGTTGAAGCCCAGATATTGGCGATGAGGAAGTATGACTTGCCTGCCCATGCAGCATCCATTGAAGCTGCCTTGTTTGCGCAATCGAAAGCCTTTGCTGAATTGCCGTTCTTGTAGCAGAATGTTGCAAGCTCATATGTCCACTCTGCAGCCTTGTCCTGTGACTCAGCCATTGAGATTGCCTTCTCCATGTAGCTTATAGCCTCAGCTACATCACCCTTTGCTCCGTGAAGTCTGTAAAGGTAGTAAGCCGAAGAAGCGGAAGGATTCATCTTGTCCATGGTTGTAACGGCAGCGAGATAAACATCGTTGTCGTTGCATCCCTCTGTGATGCTCATTGTCTTGACAACACTGGTAGCGAGCTGAACGTTGTCCGGATCAGCTGCGATGCGTGGTCCGTAAAGTTCTACGAGGGTCTCGCAGCTTGCAACCTTGCTGGAAGCGAAGAGGCTGCCCATGTCGTCCTTGATCTTCTTGTTCTGCTCAGCCTCAGCCTCATCCTTTGCCTGGGCACCCTCGAGAATATCGTTATTCCTCTGGTATATGCCGATAACATCCTCAGCTCCTATAGTACCGTTCTGATAGAGCTCGATGGCATTGTTGAGATCGAACAGCAGGAGTGAAGGCTTGGTCTCACCCTTGTTTGTGGCAATAACTTCCTCCAGTGTCTTGTAAACGAACTGAGGATCGTTCTTCACGTAGTTGTTGACATCGAGACCAAGGTTGTTATATGCTGTCACTGCATACTTCGGATAATACTCGGCTCTGGTCTTGTAAAGAGTGATGAGGGTATCCACAAGAGCAGCCTTGTACTCGGCATTCTTGGCGTTCTTTGTTATAAGCCTCTTGACAAGTGTTGCTCCTTCGATAAGAAGGTTCTGGCTTGCTGTTGCAGGACAGATCTGATAGGCCTTTCTCCAGTTAGGGAGGGCCTCATCATAACTCTTCTGCTTGTAGTACTCCTTGTAATAAGAAAGATACTTGATACACTCTGCACTGTCTGCACCGTACTTTCCCTGTGCGGAAGCAAGACTGCTGATTCCCATCATGGAGATGGTCAAAATTGCAAAAACTATCCTTTTCATATCTGTTGATTATATATTACATGTATTTGTGTTTCTCAAACCAGATGTCAAATATACTGATTCCGAGCGTAAAATTAACATAATTTTCTCTTATCAGGTTACTTTTGACCGTTCCCCTCTGTCCAAGCTCCACACCCAAAGATATGGAATTGTATCTCCTGTTAAGAGGGAAAGTAAGTCCCAGAGTAAGTCCGTAGGCATTTATAGGGTAGCCATCTACCTTGAAATAATCCTGCTTATAATAGAGTCCTCCCCTGTATGTAACCTTGTTGAAATAATATCTGATGTCATTCCTGTTCGGAACGTATTCGAATCCAAGCCTTACATTATGTGCCACGTTGCTTGAAAACGACGAATACTGGCTTGTGGTGCCTGTATTGCCCCTGAATGCAGAATAGTTGGAAAGACCGGCGTTCCTCCAGTCGGCAAAAGTGTAATCCAATTCCACCATCCACCTGTCTGAATGCCTGTAAGAGAGGCCTACACCTATCTGAGAGGCCAGCCTGGCCTTTGAAGCTGCAGCCGTAAGCGTATCAGCCCTGTACTTCAGAGTATCGGTAGCCGCAGACGAAGTGGAGTAGCTGTAATCCTCCAGATAACCCATGAGCTTGGAGTTCAGGGTATATGTTGCCCCGGCGCAGATGACGTCACCATTTCCCAGCGGCTGCTCATACTGCACCCCGAATCTTCCTCCGACGGCATTGAGACTGATTGACTGTCCGTTCTTGACTCCGCTGTAGGAAGCGTCAGAGAAAGATGTTGTATAGCTTTTGTCCGTTTGTCCGAAATAGTAGATTGCCTGAGCACCAACTGAGAACCTGTTGAAGAAAGTCACCCCTGCCCCGAGGAAAGCCTGATATAAGGCTCCCTTACCTTCAGCAGTATAGGATATATCCCCGGTATGACCTATCACGGAAGGATCGTCATAATGGAATCTATACCCAAACCCTGTACCGCTATACGGCGTGATACCTATCATGAATGCTGATGATTTGTATATAGGGAAGGACATTGCCAAACTACCTATATTGGCGGTGTTATATACACTCTTAAGGTCTCCCTGGGTGAATATCTTGTTATCCGAATAGGCGGAGAAGTCTATCAGCACGGACAGGGAGTCACGCGCAGTCACGGAAGCAGGGTTCAAAATATTGAGATACCTGTTATCCCTACCGGCTATACCAACCCCGGCCATGGAGCTGTTATATGCAGTACCGGCCGAAGACAACTCTCCCACACCATATATGGAATACGGAGTGAAGTGGCCGTATGTCTGTGCGTCAGCCTCATATGAAAGGACAGAAGCCGCAACCACAGCCAGAAAAACGCTAAGATATGATCTCTTTGACATATTCATCTGTTATTATGGCGAGCCCCATCAGCACCAGATCTGACACCAGGAAGACAGGACGATCCACCATTTTTACAAAATAAGCCGCATCCCCTCCGGTGAAAACGAAGACATCTCCGCTTCTGGAGGACATATGACCATCTATTTCAAACTTTATGCCCGAAACTACACCAGCCTGGATGGAGCCCTCAAGCCCTTCCGCAAAACTTCCCGCCGACGGCATGTTTACCATAGGCAGCGTCCTGGTATATCTTTCAAGCGACTTGAAGCGAGTACGGCATCCCGGGGAAATGAACCCGCAAACATAGCTGCCGTCCTGCGCAACGCAGTCAAGCGTCAGGGTAGTGCCGAAGTCGAAGATACTGCAGGACTTTCCCTTAAACAGGAAGGACGCAGCAACTATCGACGAAGCCCTGTCATATGACAGGTATTCAGGAAGACCACGCGAAGTGAGCATCTCCCTGTGATTCCCGTCAAGGATTATCAGGTGACGGCATTCTTTTTCCAGGATTTCCTGCTCTTCATCCGAAACAATCCCGGCGGTAGCTATCACCATGACCTCAGGTTTTTCCCTTTCAGTGAGTGAAAGTATGAATTTCATCCTCCTCTCACCCTGGTATCTGAAGGTCTTTCCGAGAATGGTCTCCTCGGACCAGGCAGCCTTCAGCGCCGTATTGCCTATTTCCACCAAAAGGTTAGCCATAATTACCCTAACAAATCGCAAATGTACTAATTTTATCTTAATTTATTTAAGACATTGTAAGCATCATTCAAAGTTTTGACAGGCTTGACAAGAAGTTTGAGCTTATCCTCAACCTGCTTCAGCTCAATCATGCGCTGATTTTCGCTCACCTTGGACAGTACATTCTCAAAAGTCTTCGACTTATAATAAGGGGACATGGTATTCTGTACGAAGAAGCATATCATGATTCCGTTCTTCACTATCACCTTCTCGAATCCAAGAGAAGAAGCCAGGTTCCTTATCTTCACAACATTGAAGATATTGTCCACCTCGGCAGGGAATTTTCCGAATCTGTCCTGAAGTTCAGAGGCGAACCTTGCCAGGGCCTTCTCTGACTCAAGGGCATCAAGCTGCCTGTAAATCCTTATCTTCTCGGCTGTTATGCTGACGTAATCGTCCGGGATGTGTGCAGGCTGATCGGTCTCCACAGTACATTCCACCACGAACTTGGTGTTTCCTGCGCGCTGCACCACACCTGTTTCCATTCCCAGTTCCTCCATGGCCTCGGCCAGAATCTTCTGATAGGTCTCGAAGCCCATGTCCGTGATGAATCCGCTCTGCTCGGCACCAAGAAGGTTGCCTGCGCCTCTGATGTCGAGGTCCTGCATGGCTATGTTGAAGCCGCTGCCAAGGTCTGAGAACTCCTCTATTGCCTTGAGCCTGCGACGGGCATCGTCCGTGATGCTCACGAGCGGCGGCACTATCAGGTAGCAGAAGGCCTTCCTGTTGGATCGGCCTACCCTTCCGCGCAGCTGATGCAGGTCGCTCAGACCGAAGTTCTGGGCCTGATTTATTATTATGGTGTTGGCATTTGGAATGTCCAGTCCGCTTTCTATGATGGTGGTGGAAAGCATCATGTCATAGTCCCCACGCATGAATTCCAGCATCTTGTTTTCAAGCTCCTGCGCCGCCATTTTTCCATGTGCGACACATATCCTCATATCCGGAACGAGCCTGTGAAGGATTTCGTGTATGGCAGGAAGCTGGTCCACCTTGTTGTGCAGGAAGAAGATCTGGCCCCCACGGTTCAACTCGTAGTTGATGATGCTCTTTATCTCGCCCTCGTCGAACATTATTATCTCCGTCTGCACCGGTATGCGGTTGGAAGGAGGCGTGCTGATGATGCTGAGGTCCCTGGCGCCGAGCAGCGAGAACTGCAGCGTCCTTGGGATAGGAGTCGCCGTAAGGGTGAGGGTATCGACGGAAGCCTTGAGCTGACGCAGCTTCTCCTTGGCGGAGACGCCGAACTTCTGCTCCTCGTCTATGATTAGCAGGCCGAGGTCCTTGAACCCGAAGGAGTCGCCCAGAATCTTATGCGTGCTGATGATTATATCTATCTGCCCGTTACTGAGCCTTTCCTTTATGTCCTTGAGTTCCTTCGCAGTGCGGAGTCTGCTGACGTAGTCGATGCTGCAGGGCAGATTCTGGAGGCGCTGCCTGAAGGTGTTGTAGTGCTGAAGGGCGAGTATGGTGGTCGGCACGAGCACAGCTACCTGCTTCCCGTCGCAGGCGGCCTTGAAGGCTGCCCTGATGGCAACCTCCGTCTTTCCGAAGCCGACGTCGCCGCAGACGAGCCTGTCCATCGGGCAGTCGTCCTCCATATCCCTCTTGACAGCTATCGTTGCCGACTCCTGATCCGGTGTATCCTCATACATGAACGAGGATTCAAGTTCCTCCTGGAGGTAGGTGTCAGGGGAGAAGGCGAAGCCCTTGGATGTTTTTCTCTTGGAATAGAGCTGAATCAGGTCCTTTGCTATGTCCTTTACCTTGGATTTGGCACTTTGCTTGAGCACGCTCCAGGTCTTGGAGCCGAGTTTATTGATCTTTGGAGGCTCCCCGTCGCGGGAACGGAAGTGGGATATCTTGTGAAGGGAATGCACGGAGACGAAAACGACGTCACCGTCTCTGTAGGTGATTTTCACCACTTCCTTGAGGCGTCCGTAGTCATCCTTCATCCTCACAAGACCTCCGAACACACCCACGCCGTGGTCTATATGGACCACATAGTCACCTATATTGAAGGAATTGAGGTCATTAAGGGTAAGCTGCTCGCTCTTCTCAACGCTCTTTCTTATGCTCACGCGGTGGAAGCGGTCGAATATTTCATGGTCTGAATAGCAGCAGACCTTGTTTTCATTGTCTATGAAGCCGTTGTGGATATTGAATCCGCTCACGAACTCCGGAAGCAGTCCGCCGTTCTCGAAGAGTATGGATTTAATCCTGTTTATCTGGCTTTCCTTCTCCCCGTAGATACTGACTTTATATCCTTTCTCGAGCTTTATCCTTATATCCTCCGTGAGCAGCTCGAAGTTCTTGTTGAAGCTGGGTTGGGGGCTGATGCTGAATGTAACATCCACATCCTTAACGGAAACAGGTGTGTCCAGATAGACTTTTCTGAAGGATGATAGATTATTGAAGAACAGTCTATCTGAATATATGTCGCTTGAATCCAGCCATACTGTTGTTCCGGAGGGGAGTATGGAGAATATGGAGCTTTCTCCCTCGCTGATACTTGCAATTATCTCAATGCTCTCCACCGCATCCTTAGAGAGCTGGGTGTTGCAGTCGAAAAGATTTATTTTCTCCACCTCATTTCCCCAGAATGAGATTCTGTAAGGATAGTTGTTTGAGAATGAGAATATATCCACGATGGAACCCCTTATTGCGTACTGGCCGGGGAAAGATACGAAATCGACCCTCTCGAAACCTGACCCGCAAAGCTTTTCAATTATTTCATCGAAAGATATTTCCTGTCCTACGGAAACTTTGAGCGTACCGCCCTTTATATCCTTCTTTGAAGGGATACCTTCTTCAAGAGCCTCAGGATAAGTTATATAGAAAGCCCTCTCACGAGGTTTGTCTATGATTCTGCCTATTGCCGCCGTACGCTGTACCTCAAGGGATGACTTATAGTTGCTTCTCGCAACGTTCTTTCCGGAAACAGGAAGAAACAGCACCCTGTCTCCCTCTATAAGGTTGTAGAGGTCCGATGAACAATATTCAGCCGACTCCTTGTCCGGAAGTACCACCAGATTCACACCGGAAGTATCAAGCTGGGAGAGTACAAACCATCTGGCAGAGAGGAAAAGACCCTTCAGATATACGTCTTTTGAGCTCTGCTTAAGTATAGTATCAAGTCTTTTGCAAGAATCGGAACTTATTAACATCTATATCTCAATTTCGGTTGAAAACCTGTTGAAAAACCTGTTGAAAACCCCATCCGCTTTTGTTGATTTCGCAAACGTGGAGTTTTCAACAAAGGACTCAACAAATTTTCAAAAGGGTTTTCAACAATAGTTCCACCTTTTAATTTTCTGATTTTCAAACACCTTGAAAAGTTATGAACATATCAACAAGGAAATAATAAAAATCAAATTATAAAAATAAAAGAACTATATTTGTATTTGTATTTCGTAAAAGGCTGTATGACCGATTTCGATCCTCATAATACAAACGAAGGCAAAGATAAGGATTTGGAGGGAATTATCAGGCCTCAGGAGCTGGAAGATTTCACCGGACAGAGTGAGATCATTTCCAACCTTCGTGTGTATATACAGGCAGCGAAGATGAGAGGGGAGGCTCTGGACCATACGATTTTCCATGGTCCTCCGGGTTTGGGAAAGACTACTCTCGCCCATATCATCGCAAATGAGATGGGGGTTAACCTGAAGATCACATCAGGCCCTGTGCTTGACAGGCCGGGAGACCTTGCGGGGCTGCTCACATCGCTTGAGACCGGTGACGTGCTCTTTATAGATGAGATACACCGTCTTTCTCCCGAGGTGGAGGAGTACCTCTACTCGGCCATGGAAGACTACGTAATAGATATAATGATAGACAAGGGTCCGGGTGCAAGGTCCGTGAGGATTTCACTCAACCCGTTCACGCTTGTGGGAGCCACGACCAGGTCTGGACTTCTAACGGCACCTCTGAGGGAGAGGTTCAGCATAAACTGTGCTCTCGAGTACTATGATACTGAGGACCTTATGAAGATTGTGACCAGAAGTGCGGGCATAATGAAGATAGGCATAGACAAGGATGCCGCACGTGAGGTGGCACTCAGGAGCCGCGGAACACCGCGTATAGCCAATGCCCTGCTCAAGAGGGTAAGGGACTTCGCCCAGGTGATGGGTGACGGACATATAGATTTGAAGATAGCCAGGTATGCTCTGGATAAACTTAATATAGATACGAGGGGACTTGATTCCATAGATAACAAGATACTCCGTACCATAATAAGCACTTTCAAGGGTGGTCCTGTAGGTGCAAACACGATTGCCACGGCGATAGGTGAGGATCAGGGAACATTCGAGGAAGTCTATGAGCCTTTCCTAATAAAGGAGGGATTCATAGTAAGGACACAGAGGGGAAGGATAGCTACCGAACTGTCTTACAGACACCTTGGACTTGATGGGTACAAGGGTATGGAGGATACTTTGTTTTAAAGAAACAGCAATAACACAATCATAACATGTCAGACAAGTTAATTTCAAAAATTCCAGGCGGACCACTTGAAAACAAGTGGAAGAAGCATCAGTCTGAAATCCATCTGGTAAGTCCAAACAACAAGAGAAAACTTGAGATCATCGTAGTCGGAACCGGTCTTGGTGGAGCATCTGCAGCTGCTTCACTCGGTGAGCTTGGCTACAACGTCAAGATTTTCTGTATCAGTGATTCACCTCGTAGAGCTCACTCCATCGCAGCACAGGGTGGTATCAATGCAGCCAAGAACTATCAGAACGATAACGACTCAGTCTATCGTCTGTTCTACGACACTATCAAGGGTGGTGACTACCGTGCACGTGAGGCCAACGTTTACCGTCTTGCAGAGGTGAGCGCAGCCATCATCGACCAGTGCGTGGCTCAGGGTATTCCTTTCGCTCGTGAATACGGCGGATATCTCGCAAACCGTTCATTCGGTGGTGTTCAGGTAAGCCGTACCTTCTATGCCCGCGGTCAAACCGGACAGCAGCTCCTTCTCGGTGCATATGCATCCCTCAACAAGGAGATCGCTGCCGGCACAGTAAAGTCTTACCCTCGTCATGAGATGCTTGACCTCGTTGTTGTGAACGGCGAGGCAAAGGGTATCATTGCCCGCAACCTCGTTACAGGTCAGCTTGAGAGATTTGGTGCACATGCTGTCGTAATCGCCACAGGTGGTTACGGAAACACCTACTTCCTCTCTACCAATGCCATGAACTCAAACGGTTCAGCAGCAATGCAGTGCTACCGCAAGGGAGCTTTCTTCGCAAACCCATGTTTCGCGCAGATCCACCCTACCTGTATCCCTGTACACGGTGAGCAGCAGTGTAAGCTTACCCTCATGTCAGAGTCACTCCGTAACGACGGACGTATCTGGGTTCCTAAGAAGAAGGAGGATGTAGAGAAACTCCGCAAGGGTATAATCAAGGGTTCTCAGGTTCCTGCCGAGGATCGTGACTACTACCTCGAGCGCCGCTACCCTGCATTCGGAAACCTCGTTCCTCGTGACGTGGCTTCACGTGCAGCAAAGGAGCGCTGCGACGCCGGCTTCGGTGTGAACACAACAGGAAAGGCTGTGTTCCTCGACTTCTCAGACGCAATCAACCGTCTGGGTCATCAGAAGGTCGCTGAGAGATACGGCAACCTCTTCGACATGTACGAGAAGATCACCAACGTATCACCTTGGGAGGAGCCTATGCAGATCTATCCTGCAATCCACTACACCATGGGTGGTATCTGGGTTGACTACAACCTCATGACCACCATCCCAGGCCTCTACGCCATTGGTGAGGCTAACTTCTCAGACCACGGTGGAAACCGCCTCGGCGCATCTGCCCTCATGCAGGGTCTTGCTGACGGTTACTTCATCCTCCCTGTCACAATCGGCGACTATCTTTCAAAGAAATTCGCTGAGCCTAAGACAGATACAAGCATCAAGGAGTTCGATGAGGCTGAGAAGGCAGTACAGGCACGTATTGACAGACTTTTCTCTATCAAGGGAAAGGAGCCTGTTGACGCAATCCACAAGAAACTCGGAAACATCATGTGGGAGTACGTTGGTATGGCACGTGATGAGAAGGGCCTCAAGACAGCTATCAAGGAGATCCGTGAGCTCAAGGAGTACTTCTACAAGAACGTGAAGGTGACTGGTACCCAGTTCGAGTTCAACCAGGAGCTTGAGAAGGCCCTCAGACTTGAGGACTTCTTCCAGACAGGTGAGCTCATGGCTATTGACGCACTCAACAGAAACGAGTCCTGCGGTGGTCACTTCCGCATCGAGAGCCAGACCGAGGAAGGCGAGGCAAAGCGTGATGACGCAAACTTCATGCACGTTGCAGCTTGGGAGTACAAGGGAGAAGGCCAGGAGCCTGAACTCCACAAGGAGCCACTCAACTACGAGTTTATCGAGGTTAAGACCAGAAATTATAAAGACTAAAAGGAGATGGAATTCAATTTGAAAATATGGCGTCAGAAGAACGCCAAGGCTAAAGGACATTTCGAAACTTACCATATTTCTGGTATAGAGGAGGATGCTTCCTTCCTCGAGATGCTCGACATCCTCAATGAGCAGCTCGTTCGCGAGGGTAATGATCCTGTAGCAGTAGAAAGGGGATGCCAGAGCAGCGGTCCTGTTTCATTCGACCATGACTGCCGTGAGGGTATCTGCGGTGCATGTTCACTTTACATCGACGGCCGTGCACACGGACCAGACGATCACGTTACCACCTGTCAGCTCTTCATGAGACATTTCAAGGATGGAGCTACAATCACCGTTGAGCCTTGGAGAAGTGCAGGTTTCCCTGTGATCAAGGACCTTGTTGTTGACCGTACAGCGTTTGACAAGATCCTCCAGGCCGGTGGTTTCATTTCAGTGCGTACCGGTGCTGCCCAGGATGCAAACAACATTCTCATCACCCACGATCAGGCTGAAGAGAGTATGGATGCAGCTGCATGCGTTGGTTGCGGTGCTTGTGTTGCTACATGTAAGAACGGTTCTGCAATGCTCTTCGTTGCAGCACGTGTAAGTTCACTCGCACTTCTTCCACAGGGTCGTCCTGAGGCAAAGCGCCGTGCAAAGGCAATGGTTGCCAAGATGGATGAGCTTGGATTCGGTAACTGTACCAACACAAGGGCTTGTGAGCTCGAGTGTCCTAAGGGTATCTCAGTTGAGCACATCGCACGTCTCAACAGGGAGTTCCTCAAGGCAAAGTTCTCTGACTAATCAGTTTACTTACAATAATTAAGGCAGGTGTATGTGCACCTGCCTTTTTTTATTCATATCCTTCGATAGATACCGGTCCAAGAAGTCCTGAAGGTATTAGTTCGGAATCCCTTTCATAGAACTGCCAAGGGGTGTAGGTGAGGCGTTTTTCCTTTGGCTTGAAGGAATCTCCTATCATTCTGTTCGGCCAGAGGTTCGTAATAGCTATTTCCAGCCTGTTTTGGCCACTTTTAAGATATTTACCTATACTTACACGGTATGGTGCTTTCCAAAGCAAACCAAGGTCCTTTCCGTTGATTATCACTCTTGCCATGACTTCGACCCTTCCCAGGTCAAGTATATAGTCTTTCCCTGTGCTTGGATCAAAGTTGAATTCGGTATTCCAGACTGCGGTACCGGAGAAATATTTAACTGAATCTATCTTGCTCTCAGTATATGACCCGCATGTCTCGAAAACAGTGCTTTCAGGTGCATCCCTGCCTGGCTGGAATTCTATCTTCCACGGACCCTTCACTTCCTCCTTGCTTGTAAGATTCTGTTTTTCAATTGTATAAGTCATGCAGTCAGTTTCATCTGCAAATACTATGAAGTGTGAATCATCCTGATTGAAATGCAAGCTTACATCCGTTCTGCCATCGTGCATTGTGTAAGACAGTTCCTGCATGCTTCCGTCCTCCGCATTCCATTGCATAGGTTTTCTTCCTGTCATTCTGAACGATACATTTGCATCGCAGGCAACAGGGGAGATGTTCGCTACCCAATAGATGTCAGTTCCATCCATTTGCCTGTGAACCTGGTAGAAATCAGTACCTTCCTTTTCCTCTACGATACAGTCCGGACTTATTCCTTTTGCTGTCAGTATATCTTTTGCATCTGCTGTTTCATGGACATTTGCTCTGCCTCTGTCCCATATCTGACTAACAAGACGGTCGAACTTCTTCTCAGAATCGCTGAGTTTCAGCCTTCCTTCAGGTCTGTGTCCTATTATCTGTACCCCTTCGTCGGCTGCTTTCTTCAGCTTTTCCAACACTTCCACAGACATATATCTGTACTCAGGGTCTATCATCAGCAGGGAATAGCTGCATGTTTTCCCATTGCTGATCTTTCCGTCCTTGATTTCCAGATAGTTGCATAGAACGTCCTGATTTATAAGGTCGAAGCCGTATGAGGCCGGGGCAGGTATGTTCCTGCTTCCGAAGCTTGCGCAGGCGTTCATGTCCTCGTTGTAGAGGAAGGCAAGGTCGGCAACGAAGCGCCCCTGCTGCATCATGTAGCAGCTTCTGGCGAGGTAGTCATGCCAAGGTCTTGCCTCCTCGGCCCAGGTGTCGTGCCGGGTGAACCAGTTTCCGAAGGAGCCGAGGCCCAGGCCCGGAAACTTGTCATCTTCGGGCTGATGAGGGGAGCAGTGCATGATGAAGCGGTTGAGGCCCTGCGAAAGAGCGGCATCGGCCAGTCTCTTAAGGTTGGCAGGGGAGCATTGATAGGCAGGGAAGTACCCTTTTACCGTAGGTCTGCTGTTGACAGAGAAGGATTCAGCCGCGCAGATGTTCCCGCCGTAGATGTGAGCTGCTGCCGCTGATTCCCTTATGTCCGCCTTGGAGACGTAGTTCTGTGCGTACCATCCTTCGTTGAATTTGACCCAGATGGCTCCCATAGGCACTGCTGCGCTCCTTTTAGGCATCATTCCGTCACCTATGAAGCCTGTGTAGCCTTCTTGTGACTCTATATGCGTTTTGAGGCCGTATTCTGCCAGTATTTTTGCAGGTAGGTCGTAATGATTTTCCGTTATGAGCTCTCCCAAGGTCTTTCTCCAGTCTCCGAGGAATGATTCGCTTTTCTCAAGATCCTCTACTACAAGTCCTGTGAGAACCGGGAGCCATGGAGTGAGGTCGTATCCTCGGCGCTTTGAGAATTCCTCTCTCATCTTTGGCGTCCAGGTTCCCTTTCCTGCTTCGTAACTGTCTATCATTACGTATTTTATAGTAGTACCGAGTCTGTGACCGCTTGCTTTGTCGAATATAGACAGATAATCCCTGTAGTACCTTTCCATAGTCTCAGGGTTCAGTTTATCTACTTCCAGGCCTTTTCCCGCACGTTCTACCGGTCCGTTCATACGTCCGAGGAGATTGTATCCGAATCTGTAGATTGTCCATTCTCCTTCCGGGCAGTTCCAGTTTATCTCCCCGTTTTTGCAGAAGTGGCTGATGTCTATTATATCCTTTCTTGCAATGCCTTCTGTGTTTGATGCGGCAGGGGAGTGCAGGACTTTTCTGTTATCAACTTCAAATCCAATCTTTTGTATCCAGTCCTCTATTTTTGGACTGTTCTGAACTGCTTCCTTTCTGATTGCCAGAACTGCTATATCTTTGTAATACTGATACTTGTATTTATCATCCGGGAATTCAACCTTGTCTTGGAGAGGGCCTGCGAAGGTATATGGTTCCGGAAGGGGAGAGATCACTCTTTTTCCTCCTGTGACATCCTTGCATATCCAGGTTATTTTCTTCTGGGAATCCTCTGGTTTTACCCATGGTCCTCCTGTAACACTCCAACCAGGAGATGATGCAATGCTCACCTCGAGTCCAAGTGAATCAGCTACATCAAGGGCGTATGAAAATGCCTCGTCCCACTCTTTTGAAAAGAGTGTAACTCGTTCTTTTACAATTACATCCGTTGGTCTCAGCTGACAGTTGAACTGATGGAATCCTGCAATTCCGGCTCTGTCCATCCATTCAAGATCTTTCTTTATACCATCTTTGGTGACATTACCGTGCATCCAATGCCACCATACTCTTGGATAGTATTCTTTTTCCGGATTTTTGAAGCCTTTATACAGCTCTGTTTCCTGTCCTGTAATTGTTGTAGCACTCAGCAGCATCAAAGACAGGACAGTCGCAATTCTCAGTTTTTTCATGATTTTTACCAGAGGAAATTATTGAAAGGATACCTGCCAGCGTGTATCTCTGCCACCATCTTATAAATATCCTCTCTGAGTTTATCTATGCCTATTTTCCTGGTCGCTGAAATGAATATGCATGGAATCTTCTTATTGTTGATCCATTTGTATTTCACTTCATCGAGAGTAAGATTACATTCCTGCTTAGGTTCAAGCGAGAATTCATCATATTCTACATGCTGATATGCATCTACCTTGTTGAATACCACGTAGATAGGTTTATCTATTGCGCTTATGTCCCTGAGAGTGGAGTTAACGACTTCCATCTGCTCTGCGTAATCCGGGTGTGATACGTCCACTACATGAACCAGAACGTCTGCTTCCCTTACCTCGTCCAGGGTACTTTTGAAGGCCTCTATAAGCTGTGTAGGCAGCTTTCTGATGAATCCTACAGTATCGCTAAGAAGGAAAGGAACATTGCCTATAACTACCTTTCTCACAGTTGTATCCAGGGTTGCAAACAGTTTGTTTTCTGCAAATACATCTGATTTTGAAAGAAGGTTCATCAGGGTTGATTTACCCACATTCGTGTAACCAACAAGTGAAAGTCTTACCATCTGGCCACGATTGCTTCTCTGTGTGGACATCTGTTTGTCCACTTTTTTAAGTTGTTCCTTGAGTTTTGCTATTCTTTCCCTGACTATACGTCTGTCTATCTCTATCTGAGTTTCTCCCATTCCTCCGCGTGCACCTATACCACCACGCTGTCTTTCAAGGTGAGTCCACATGCCTGCCAGTCTTGGAAGCATGTAGTTGTACTGGGCAAGTTCAACCTGCATTTTTGCATATGCGGTCTTTGCTCTCTGGGAGAATATCTCAAGAATAAGACTTGTTCTGTCTATTACTGCTGCATTCTTTGTAACCTTTTCAATATTACGCTGTTGCATTCCAGTAAGTTCATCATCGAAGATTACGTACTTTATTCCGTTCTCTTCACAATAATCAGCTATTTCCTGAAGTTTTCCGCTCCTTATATAGGTTGCTTTTTCCGGTTTATCTACTCTCTGTATGAATTTCTTGTCTCCGATATAGCCTGCAGTATCAGCCAGAAATTCAAGTTCATCCAAGTATTCAAGTACTTTTCTTTCCTCGTCATTCTGCTTTATAATACCTACAAATACGGCTCTGTCCTGACATGTATTCTCCATATTTTCCTCTTATTACATTTAAAAAAGGCCATCCGTTAAAGGACAGCCTTTAATATTATTTTTAGTCTTTCTTATCTCAACTGGAAGATAACAGGGAAGGTGTAAGTAACCTTTACTGCACGGTCTCTCTGCTTACCAGGAGTCCACTTTGGTGAAGAAGAAACAACGCGGACAGCCTCCTTGTCAAGTGAAGGGTCAACTCCACGGAGAACCTTTACGTTGGATACTGTGCCGTTAGGGTTAACTGTGAACTGAAGCATTACTCGTCCCTGTACACCGTTTTCCTTTGCGATTTCTGGATACTGGAGGTTCTGTGCAACCCATTTTGAGAACTCATTTGCATCACCCTTTCCGAATTTAGGCTTCTGCTCAACGAGCTGGAATGGAATAGCCTCTTCCTCTACGACCTCTTCCTTAGTTTCCTCTACATAGTCAAGGATCTCAACTCCAAGATCGTTATCCTCAATGCTGACGATTTCATTGTCAACCTTGATATCATCATCAACGATATCAATGATCTCTGAAAGCATAGGCATCTTAGGTACCTCTGGTGGAGGTGGAGGAGTATCCTGTGTGATAGGAATGATCTCTTCCTCTTCAGCTGCAATGTTCTCTGCCACGAGAGTTGCAACCTTTGCATCTTTGCTTGTGTACTCAAAGGCTCCGAGTGTTATGAGGAGAGCGGCAACCAAACCTATCTCCACAAATAGGAGTCTTTTGTTCTCAAGACTGGCTTTAGGTGATTTTTTAACTTCCATATTGTGTCTTCTTAATTATGCATATTTGCATGTAAAGGTAGAAATAATATATTTTAAATCCAATTTTTTAATTTAATAGTTGTAGATTTGTATAAAATTTTACTGTCATGGTCAAATATTTCAATGAAGATATCAAGTTCGTTTTCAAAAATAAGCTTGGAAACAATCGCTGGCTTAAATTTGTTGCCGGCAGCGAAATGAGGAAGATAGGGGATATCAATATCATTTTCTGCTCAGACAACTATATCCTTGATGTGAACATGCAATATCTTCAGCATGATTATTTCACCGATATAATCACTTTCGATTATTGTGAGGATGACGTTCTTTCAGGTGATCTTTTCATAAGTATAGATTCAGTGAGGGAGAATGCCTCGTTTTACGGAACTGAGTTCTCTGAGGAACTTAACAGGGTGATTGTCCATGGTGTTCTTCATCTCATAGGTTTTGATGACCATAATGATGAGGATATAAAACAGATGAGGGAGAAAGAAAACTATTATCTCCAGTATCGCAACAATTTCTGAGATGCAGGATAGATACGATATTATTGTTGTTGGCGCCGGTCATGCCGGTTGTGAGGCAGCATGTGCCGCTGCCAATCTTGGTTCCAAAGTTCTACTTGTCACTTTTGAAAGACTTGCCCCTGCTAAGATGTCCTGCAATCCGTCGATAGGTGGAATTGCGAAAGGTCAGATAATCCGAGAGGTGGATGCCCTTGGTGGTATGACAGGAGTCATCACGGATCAGTCTACTCTACAGTTTCGTATGCTAAATCGCTCAAAAGGCCCGGCAATGTGGAGTCCAAGGGCCCAATGCGATAAACTTCAGTTTTCTCTCAATTGGTATAAATATCTCGTAAATCATTGTAACATAGATATTTGCGAAGATTTTGCGACTTCTTTTCTCTTTGAGAATTCAAAAATTGCGGGCATCTGTACATCTGCGCACGGAATATTCAAATCTCAGGCAGTTGTTTTGACCGCCGGAACCTTCCTCGGAGGGAAAATTTTCATTGGGACAAATCAATATGTTGGAGGTCGAATAGGGGAGCAGTCATCCTATGGTTTGACAGAACAGCTCAAATCTCTCGGTGTTCAGACGGACAGGATGAAAACCGGCACACCTCCAAGAATTGATATCACTTCTGTAAATCTTGATAAACTTACTCTTCAGCATGGAGACAGTGAGCCGGAAAGATTCTCTTTTCTTGATGTTCAATCTTCTGTTCAGGAGAGTGGTAAACAAATGGACTGTTATATTCTTCATACGAATGAAAAGGTTCATGATATTCTGAAGTCTGGTTTCGACCGTTCACCACTTTTTACTGGATTGATTCATGGAAGGGGACCGAGGTATTGCCCGAGCATTGAAGATAAATTGAGGGTTTTCCCGGATAATCCAGCTCATCAACTTTTCCTTGAACCCGAGGGTTCAAATACCAGAGAGTATTATCTCCAAGGTTTTTCTTCATCCCTACCTTTAAATATTCAACTTGACGCTCTTCATTCCATATATGGAATGGAGAATGCTAAAATCTTCAGACCGGCATATGCTGTGGAGTATGACTTTTTCGATCCAACACAGCTGAAATCCAATCTTGAGCTTAAAGATATTCCTAATCTCTTTTTTGCAGGTCAGATCAATGGTACCACTGGTTACGAGGAAGCGGCTGCCCAGGGTTTGATGGCAGGAATTAATGCACACTTGAAGATTAATTCTAAAGATCCTTTTGTCTTGAGAAGAGATCAGGCTTATATCGGTGTGCTAATTGATGACCTTGTCACAAAGGGGGTGGATGAACCATATAGAATGTTTACATCCAGAGCGGAATATAGAATAATACTCAGACAGGACAATGCAGATAGAAGATTGACTTCTCTCTCTCACGAAATTGGCCTCGCTTCCGATCATCGTTTTGAACTCATGAGCGAGAAGTATTCTCAGGTAGATTCTTTCACTGAATACTGTTACGACCACAATCTGAAAGCTAAGGATGCGAATCCGTATCTTGAATCTGTAAATTCAAAATTGCTCACTGAGAGTAAAAAGATTGCAGATATTGCTTCCAGACCTGAGGTGAATCTCTTTGATCTTATTTCTTCCGTTCCACGTGGAACTATTAGCAAAGAAGTGGCTGAGATCGCTGAGATATCCATAAAGTATAAAGGATATATCGATAGGGAACTGCAAATGGCAGATAAGCTCTCCAGGCTCGAACATCTTATCATTCCTGATGGATTTGATTTTGACAAAGTTTCCGGTCTCAGTATCGAATGCAGGCAGAAACTGAAAAAATATAAGCCTGCGAATATTTCACAGGCTTCAAGGATTTCGGGAGTATCTCCTTCAGATATTTCTGTTCTTCTTGTATATTTTGGACGTTAGAATAATAAGTGTTCCCCGTGGAACACTTATAACATTCTAAGGGCATTCTTGATGATTTCCTCTACTTTTGCGTCTGGTTTGTTCTTGAGGATCTGCTGAATCGCCTTGTTGATGTTTGGTTTTGCGAATCCAAGCATAATAAGTGCGCTTGTTGCTTCCTCTACCACTGCGCTGTTGTCTGCCTTGAACAGAAGTTCAGTATTTACACTTCCTTCTCCTTTGACTATCTTGTCTTTCAGTTCAAGTATCATTCTCTGGGCACTCTTGAGACCTATACCTTTTACGGACTTAAGTCTGTTTACGTCTTCTGAGAGTATGGTTTCACGGAATTCATCTGCATTCATAGAAGATAGTATCATTCTTGCAGAAGATGCTCCCATACCTGAGACGCTCGTTATTAGACGGAAAAGGTCTCTTTCATCCTTTGAGGAAAAACCGTAGTCAACATCCGTTCCATCTCTCTGGTTGACCTGCTTCTGAATATATATCCTGCAGCTTTCCTTGTTTTCAAGAGAGCTGTAGGTCTGGAGAGATATCTCCATACAGTATCCGATTCCATTGTTCTCCACCACTACCATGGTAGGTGTCAGCTCTGCAATCTTACCAGAAATAAAATCAATCATAATCAATCATTTTTACGAAGTTAGCAAAAATACCATTTTCTAAGATAAAAAATGTTATTTTTGTAAGATTTATATAAATAGGTATATGACGCTTTCAGAAGCAAGAAATATTTTCCCTCATCTCTCTCAGAAGGTATATGGCAAGGAGCTTGTCTATCTGGACAATGCTGCCACATCCCATAGACCGAGACAGGTGATAGACAAGTGGGTCAGTCTTTCAGAGAGCTGCAACTCCAATATCCATAGGGCAGTTCATCATACAGCAGACCTTGCAACCAAGGAATTCGAGGATGCCAGGCTATACGTGCAGAAATATCTCAATGCCCAGAGCCCGGATGAAATCATATTCACCTCCGGAACAACCCAGTCTATTAATCTTCTGGCCTTCAGTTTTGGTGAGGCATTCATCCATGCGGGGGACGAGATAATCATAGCTGAATCCGAGCATCATTCAAACATAGTCCCATGGCAGATGCTCTGCGAAAGGAAAGCTGCGTCCATCAAGGTATGGAGATTGGACTCTGAAGGAAAGCTTGATCCTTCAGATCTTGAGCTTCTGATCACGCCTTCAACCAAGCTTGTATGCTTTGCGGCAATATCCAATGTCCTTGGCGTTCTCAATCCCGTTAAGGAGATTGTAAATATCTGTCACTCAAAGAATTGCCTTGTTTTTACCGATGGTGCTCAGCATATTGTGCACTCAGAGGTGGATGTACAGGAACTGGGCTTTGATTTCTACGCGTTCTCAGGCCACAAGATATATGCTGCACCTGGGACAGGTGTACTTTACGGACGCCGTGAACTGCTGGAAAAGCTTCCTCCATACATGGGTGGGGGAGAGATGATAGATACGGTAAGGTGGGAGAAGACCACATATGCAGAAGTACCGCACCGCTTCGAGGCAGGTACTCAGAATCTCACATCTGTGCCTACCCTCATACCGGCACTTCAGACTGCGTCCATGTTGAGACAGTTTGAAGACGAACAGGAACGCATAAAGAAACTGGTTTACGATTACCTGACAGCTACCCCAGGATTCCATCTGTATGGGACAAGTGCTGATTTGAAAAACAAGATTCCTCTTTTCTCATTCACGGTGGAAGGGGTGCATCACGAGGATCTTGCACTGGTTCTGGACAAGATGGGTGTGGCAGTACGCTCAGGGCAGATGTGCGCCGAACCTCTTATGGATCATTTTGGGGTTACAGGCATGCTTAGAGCATCCTTCGCCCCTTACAATACATACGGGGAGGCGCAGTATTTCATTGAATCTTTGGAAAAAGCAATACGCATGTTACGATGATGGAGACATTGGCAGAAGCAAAGGCACGTGTGGTGGAGGATTTCTCCATGTACGATGAGTGGCTGGACAAATATGAGTACCTCATTGAGCTTGGAAAGAACCTCGAAGTGTTCCCCGAGGAACAAAAAAC
>JAGHUW010000034.1 GCA_018064625.1 Candidatus Cryptobacteroides equifaecalis
TCCTTCACTGTTGCCCAAACCTCTTCAGACATTGGGTGGTTGTCGTTCTTGTAAGCTTCTGAAGTCCACCATACGGTGTCCTTGGAAGTCTCATCCATAACGATGTACTTGTCCTTAGGAGAACGTCCTGTGAAGATGCCAGTCATGACGTTTACAGCGTCAAGCTCGGTGTTCTGTCCAACCTCGAATCCCTCGAGACCGGCCTTTGTCTCCTCCTCGAACAACTGCTCGTAAGAAGGGTTGTGAGCAATCACAGTAGAACCAGTGATGCCGTACTTGCTGAGATCAATGTTTGCCATAAATAAAAACGAATATTATAGTTCTTTATATCAATCTATTTCGATAGCAAGGGAATTGAAAGCCCTATTACCGATTTTCGTTACAAATTTACAATAAAATCTTGAGTTATGAAAGAGTGCAAGCATCATTAATATTGGTTATATTTGCACAGATATGAGTGCTGAGGAGATACTTGGAAAATACTGGGGCTATGATTCATTCAGGCCCATGCAGAAGGACATCATAGACGCAGCCATGGCAGGCCGCGACGTTCTGGCCATCCTTCCCACGGGAGGAGGCAAGTCCATCTGTTTCCAGGTCCCTGCAATGATGAAGGAAGGTCTCTGCTTAGTGGTCACTCCTCTCATAGCGCTGATGAAGGACCAGGTTCAGAATCTTGCCGCCCGCGGTATCAAGGCCCTGTGCATCAATGCCGGAATGAACCGCAGGGAGGTGGACCTGGCACTGAACAACGCCGCCTACGGTGACTGCAAGTTCTTGTACGTCAGCCCAGAACGTCTGCACACGGAACTTTTCCAGTCTTACCTCGACATCCTGGACTTCAACTTCATAGTCGTTGACGAGGCGCACTGCATTTCCCAGTGGGGCTATGACTTCCGTCCGGATTACCTGCAGATAGGGGAGCTCCGCACCAGGGTGGACGCCCCGGTCATTGCGCTCACTGCGACGGCGACCCCGAAGGTGGCCGACGACATCATGGAGCGCCTCCGCTTCAGGGAAAAACTCCTGCTGAAAAGTGGCTTCGAGCGCCCCAACCTCTCCTACATCGTCCGCTGCTGCGAGGATAAGCAGGGCCAGCTCCTGGACATCTTCAAGGGCGTACCTGGCTCGGGCATAGTCTATTTGCGCAACCGCGCCGGATGCGAGCAGCTCGCCGCTTTCCTGCAGGCAGGGGGCGTCAGCGCGTCCTACTATCATGCCGGGCTCGGCCAGAAGGAAAGGACCCTGAGGCAGGAGGCCTGGAAGAGGGGAGAGATACGCGTCATGGCCTGCACCAACGCCTTCGGCATGGGCATAGACAAGCCGGACGTGAGGGCGGTGGTGCATATGGACATGCCTGACAGTCCCGAGGCATATTTCCAGGAGGGGGGACGCGCGGGAAGGGACGGAAAACGCTCCTTCGCCGTACTGCTCTGGAACCGCAGCGACCTCAGGCGCCTGGACCAGCTGCTTCAACTCAGCTTCCCTCCGCTGGAGCTCATTGCCGACGT
>JAGHUW010000168.1 GCA_018064625.1 Candidatus Cryptobacteroides equifaecalis
GGAAGGCTTCGTTACCGAGGTCGAGCAGGAGTATGTGCCCAAGGGTCTCAACGAAGACATCATCCGCACAATCTCGAGAATCAAGCAGGAACCGCAGTGGCTGCTGGACTTCCGTCTGGACGCATTCCGCAAGTGGCAGAACATGCCTCAGCCGGACTGGGGTCACCTCAAACTCCCCAAGATAGACTATCAGGACATAATCTACTACGCCGCACCCAAGAAGAAGGAGGACATGCCAAAGGAGATAGACCCGGCTCTGATGGAAACCTTCGACAAGCTGGGCATTCCGCTCCATGAGCGCGAGGCCCCCGCCGGGGTCGCCGTGGATGCCGTATTCGACTCCGTGAGTGTGACCACAACCTACCGCAAGGCTTTGGCAGACAAGGGAATAATCTTCTGTTCCTTCAGCGAGGCAGTGCGTGAGCACGGAGACCTGGTGCGCAGGCACCTGGCCAGCGTGGTGCCGGTGGGGGACAACTACTTTGCCGCCCTCAACTCCGCCGTCTTCTCAGACGGGTCCTTCTGCTACATCCCCAAGGGGATAGCCTGCCCTATGGAACTCTCCTCCTACTTCCGCATAAATGCGAGCGGGACAGGCCAGTTCGAGCGCACGCTCATAGTGGCCGACGAGGACTCCACCCTCAGCTACATGGAGGGCTGCACCGCTCCGCGAAGGGACGAGAACCAGCTGCATGCGGCGGTTGTGGAGATAGTGGTCGAGAAAGGTGCGGACGTGAAATACAGCACGGTACAGAACTGGTATCCGGGAGACGCGGAAGGCAAGGGCGGAATCCTGAACCTGGTTACAAAGCGCGGACTCTGCCGCGGGGAGGGCTCGCACCTGAGCTGGACCCAGGTGGAGACAGGCTCGGCCATAACCTGGAAATACCCGAGCACCATTCTGCTGGGAGACAACTCCACATCGGAGTTCTACAGCGTGGCAATGACCAACAACTTCCAGCAGGCCGATACAGGTACCAAGATGATACACATAGGCCGCAACACACGCAGCCGCATAGTTTCCAAGGGAATCAGCGCGGGCCGCAGCGAAAACTCCTACCGTGGGCTCGTGCGCATCAACCCGGGCGCTGCCGGGGCACGCAACTTCTCGCAGTGCGACAGCCTGCTGATAGGCTCCAACTGCGGAGCGCATACCTTCCCGGTGATACGCAACTCCTGCCCTACGGCAACGGTGGAGCACGAGGCAACGACCTCCAAGATCAGCGAGGACCAGCTCTTCTACTGCAACCAGAGGGGAATAGACTCTGAGACAGCCGTCGGGCTGATAGTGGGAGGCTACGCCAAGGAAGTGCTTGCACGTCTGCCTATGGAATTTGCCGTTGAGGCGCAGAAACTCCTCTCCGTTTCCCTTGAGGGAGCGGTGGGTTAAAAGATTTGAACATGAGCAATTTACTTGAAATACACGGGCTGCACGCCAGCATTGCCGGCAAGGAGATCCTCAAGGGGGTGGACCTTGCGATAGGCCGTGGCGAGGTGCATGCCATAATGGGGCCGAACGGCGCGGGAAAATCCACCCTGAACGCCGTCCTTACAGGGCGCCCGGACTATGAGGTCACCGCCGGCAGCATCTGCTACGACGGCAAGGACCTTCTTGCCATGAGCCCGGAGGAACGCTCCTGGGCTGGCATCTTCCTCAGCTTCCAGTACCCTGTGGAAATACCTGGGGTGAGCATCACCAACTTCATGAAGAGCGCCATCAACGCGCGCCGCAAGGCTGCCGGTCTGCCGGAGATGAAGCCTGCGGAGTACCTGAAGCTCCTCAAAGAGAAGATGGCCTTCGTGCAGATGAAGGGAGAGTTTGCCAAGCGCGAGGTCAACGTGGGCTTCTCCGGAGGCGAGAAGAAGCGCAGCGAGATCTTCCAGATGGCCATGCTCGAGCCTACCCTCGGCATACTTGACGAGACCGACTCCGGCCTTGATGTGGATGCACTCAAGATAGTTGCCCAGGGAGTGAACGCCCTGCGCAGCCCGGAGCGCTCCTTCGTGATAATAACCCATTACCAGAAACTTCTGGAATACATACATCCGGACGTGGTGCATGTCCTCAAGGACGGACGCATAGTCAAAACCGCCGGTCCGGAGCTCGCAGACCAGATCTGGGCGGAAGGATTCGACAGCATAGATGGATAAGGTATTCGTAATAGGGCGCGACGCGTTGCCTGAGAAGGTGAGTCTTGGTGCGGGGGAGTCCCTGCGCTGGACCCTGCTCATGCTTCCGGGTCTGAAGGATTTCCGGGCCGATGTGCAGATAGACCTCTGCGGAGAGGGTGCGGGCGTGGATATCGCCGGCCTGTACCTCTGCCCTCAGGACGAGAAGGTCTCGCTGAACGTGA
>JAGHUW010000157.1 GCA_018064625.1 Candidatus Cryptobacteroides equifaecalis
ACAACAATGGTTATGGCCAGCATTCAGGGTAACAAGGTGACCATCGCACATGTGGGTGACAGCCGTTGCTACCTCCTCCGAAAGAACCACTTCGATTACGACGACATTAACAATCGTGATAAAGATCTCGTAGTATATCGTACCCAAGACCATAGCAGCCTCAGTTTCGGCTGGGAGATGGTGGACCGCTGTTTTTTCTCATTCAAGCCGGAAAAAGCAGTGCCCGATGTAGCTCAATTCATCCTTGAGCCGGGCGACCTCATCTTCCTCTGCACCGATGGAGTCCATATATTTGTTGATCCGGGTATTCTCAAAGCCCGTCTGCTCGATGACAAGGCCCCCGAAGTCATCCTCGACACCATCGCCTTCCTCTGCGAGAAATTCAGCGATGACAACTACAGCGCTGTGCTCGTCATTGCAGAATAACAAATCATCCCGTTCTCCAAGGTTTTTCATACCAAAGGGAACGGGATAATTGTATCCGGCGAATCTCAGTTGAGGCTGTTTACAAGATCCTTCGCCAGATCCCTCACAAAGGAACCATAGAATGATCTGTTTCCTGCTACGGTCTGGACATAACAGATGAAACTGTACTGAGGCTTGTCGGCAGGAAAATATCCCACGCAGGTGGCGTTGTAGGCATCATTACCCTTCTCGTCGCGATACTTTCGAGTATAAGGGTGAAGCACCCTCGAAGTGCCATACTTATAGAACACAGGCACCTTTGTGTTTTCCATAACCTGCATATTCAGTTCGAAGTTCTCAATGCCCTCATCCATATCATAGCTGTCATGTTCCACTAACTCAACAAGTCTGCCGGCTCGTGAAAAAGACTCTACAAGATAAGGAGGCTTCTGAACGCATCCGTTGGCGATGGTGTTGTAGAAATTCAGCACATGCAAAGGTGTCATCATAACACTGAAGCCCTTGTGAATATGTTCCATTGTCTTCTCCGGATTCGGATCGTTCTTGAAATCAGGCACCACAATCTCCCTCAAGCCAAGCACATCAAACTTGCGTCCTATACCGATTGTCCTGTTCTCAAGAGACATCTTCAGTAATGTGGTGTCCAATCCGCTGGTGATAGGGGCAGCCACCTTGCCCGGCTCGTATGAAACTCCAATAAGGTTATTGAAATACTCCACAACCGGATGGCCATAGCTGTCGCTTCGGCTGAGGTTCACAACAGTACGCAAAGCTCCGGTCCTCACCTCCATCAACGCAATGCAAGCTCGCTCCACCTCCGGATGTTCCTCGAAAGTCTGCCTCAAGAGGCTGTCTGAAATCTGCTGCATGCCCAGATCGAGAGTCGTATGCATGTCTGCCTCTTTCAGTTTCTCATCGAAGTTTCCTTCAAGGCCCACAATCCTCTGGATCGAGTCATCATCCAAATACCTTACATAACCCAGTGTCCTGCGGGCAAGTCCATCATACGGATACACTCTCTTGAGACGTTTCTCTTCAATGCGCCCGCCGGTGTACATGGATTCTTTGAGGATCGGCAGTTTGCGGAGTTCACTCATCTGCTCTTCGCTCAGATTCCTTCCGAGTCTCAGATACCTTTTCTGGCATCGACGGCCATCCCTAAGGATACGTAGATATTCTGCTTCGCTGCGTTCGCCGACAATCTCCGCAAGCCCCGAAGCAAGCTGCTCCGCATTTGCCATCCACTCTGCATCCAGCTGCGCGAACATCGTCGAATCATGCCTGTTCGCGACGCAGTCCAGATGCAGATCATAGACCACTGCGTTATCAGCAAGAACCACCCCGTTCCTGTCATAAATCTTACCCCTGAAGAATTCCTGCTTAACCGGCTCGTCCTTTCTGAAAAGGCGTTCTTTCATAGTCAGCCACCTGTTCAATCTGGTGATTCCGAATGCGGCCAACCCGAGTGCCACCACGCTCAAAGCGATTACAATTCCTTTACGTTTCATATCCGTCTATCTTTTAAGTTTCCATTTGATAATCTCCCACACTGAGTAGTCCGACTTGCGCCTTTCCATCGGTCGGATGTGAATGCCTGCATCACAAAGCCGCGTCTCGCAATCCGGGCAGTACTCGTTGTCGCAGACCTCACCGTTCATGATGCAGTCTCCATCGCATTCACCAAGACCATACAGATGCCCAACCTCTCTGAGACATGCCCGTCTGTAATCCTCCTCTACAAAGTCACTATACCTATGATATTCAAACGTGTCAACAATCGAGTAACCGTTATCGTAATCGGCATACACGGTGACATTGTTCTCCTTGGCGGCCGAGCCTTTAACCAGATACAGACTTGACAGCACGAGCCTCTTACAATCGACACTGTCTCTGTACCACCCGTCCTGGACATGCTGGGCAAGAGAATCCGCAATGGTCACATAGCCATAATTCGGGATACTGTCAAGCGCATTCTCCGGGAAATACCATGCGATGTTAATTTGGGACGGCTGAATCATATTGTCAAGCGCCCTCTCCGTATAGTAGCAAATTTTGTCATGAAGTCCGTTACTGAACAGGATCACGTCAAGATGCGGCCCGTCCGTGTCATCGAAAACAGTGCAGGTATAATCTTCCTCATTCATAAAGAAGGCGTTGAACAGCGTATATTCCATTGTCGCCCTCATGCTCCCAATCTCATGGCGGAACACCACGCTGAGGTCGCGACCATTGAGCAGCCTCTGTTCATCACCCTCACCTGCATCCATGCCGAGGCTCTGGTAGCTCAAGCTGTTGCCGGACAGTATCCAATGACCGTCCTCTGCCGCATTCGCACGCATCCTGTATTCCATGGTCTGCACGGCCACGCTGTCTGCAAATTCTATTGTGTACCTATAGCGCACCGTGCAGTTGTTGCCGTCAAGATGCTCGACATCCTTCAAGACAATCTGGTATTCCGGCAACTTCATGCCTATGGCTCGACCGATTCTCTCCGGATTCCGGGCCATCAACTGTGCCCTCTCAAGATAGATGTAGGCTCCGATGACGGAAGCCGCCAAAAGTGCTATGACGCCAACGGTTATAGTAGTAATTTTGAATGCTCTGTTCATTGTCCTATTGTTTGATAAAAATACACCACCCGTACAGGGAAGACGCGCCTTTGTCTTTGTCCCCTACGCAAGATACAGGTGGTGTAAGGGGGCTAATTAATCTTCTGTCCTTTGGAATTATAAAGGACCTCAAAGTTCAATCCAACAAGCTCGCAGCGCAGGATGTCCTCGGAAACGGCGTAAATATCATCGAAAACGGCCGGGGTAAGAGGCTTTCCTGTCTTCAAGTCCAACAGGCCGCATTTGTAATCGCAGGAATACTTTGCAACCTTGGAATTTGTCAATACCCGCTTCTGATAATCGCCATCCACTTCGATGTTTGACTCTCCAGTAGGTGTATACTCAAGCAGGCTCACATAGTCTATCACAAACGGCTCCACAACAGTTCCGTCCGGCTTCACCTGCCTCTTTATGCCATTCTCCGTGATGAAAACCGTATTGTCGGCATTATTGAAGTTCACTTTGTCATAGATCGGCTCATATTCCCAATATCCTCGCGGGTTCCAGTAGCCCTGCCTGCGCACGTCATCTTCGTTCAATTGCGAAACATAAAATAGGCCAACACTCTGCTCGTAGTACATGTAGTAGTATTCCTGCTCCAGAATCCACTCGCCATCTTTGCCAAGAAGGCCATATACGGTACCGCCATTTTCTTTCCTGGCCATGATGCAATTGCCGTTATGGAAGACGTAATCCTCGTCAAGGACATAGGCAAATGCCTTATCGCAAGCAGGGGCTCCATTCCTGCCGATGAATCTCAAGCTGTCATCCTGGAAGCCAACTACTGCAGCAAGATCCTCTCCATTGAATTGCCATGCATGCCTGTATTGTGCAGGAATCACAGTCTTTCCGGTGTTGGCGTTCA
>JAGHUW010000095.1 GCA_018064625.1 Candidatus Cryptobacteroides equifaecalis
GTTCATAAATATCAAGGCCTTCCTCCTCGATTCTGGTATCCACCCTGATTCCCTTCCATTTGTCAAGAACCCAGAAGAGAACATATCCGCAGACAAAAGACCAGACCGCAACACAGAGGCATCCAAGAGTTTCCACGCCGAGGAAATGCCAGCCACCGCCGTAAAGAAGACCTCCGTCCGTAGCGAATACTCCAGTAAGGATGGTTCCAAGCATTCCGCAGATACCGTGAACTGAGACGGCACCCACAGGGTCGTCGATATGGCAGACCTTGTCCAGAAGAGATACGGAGCCTATCATTGCTGCGCTGCAGAGCACTCCGATTATTGCGGAGCCTCCCACGGAAACCACGTCACAACCTGCTGTGATGCCCACAAGCCCGGCAAGGATACCGTTGCAGACAAGAGAGAGGGATGCTTTCTTGTATAATACCCAGGTAAGGATGAGGGCTGTCATTCCACCGGTAGCCGCAGCCATGTTGGTGGTAACCATGACGTGGGAGATTGCCCTGGCATTCTCCACACCGTCCGCTCCCAGCTGAGAGCCCGGGTTGAAGCCGAACCAGCCGAACCAGAGGATGAACACTCCGAGGGCGCCGAAGGTGAGGTTGTGTCCCGGGATGGCCATTGAGCGACCGTCCTTGGTATATTTGCCAACCCTTGGGCCGAGGATGATGGCACCGGCAAGGCCTATGACTCCACCGCAGGTGTGAACGACAGTGGATCCGGCGAAGTCATGGAAGCCAAGCTCGCTGAGCCAGCCACCACCCCAGGCCCAGTGTCCCTCTATAGGATAGATAAGGGTAGAAACTATTATTGAGAATATCACGTACATCGAGAATTTTGTTCTCTCGGCCATGGCACCGGACACTATGGTAGCAGCCGTGGCGCAGAATACAGTCTGAAAGATGAAACTGCATTCCACAGGAACATTGGTATCCCCGAAGAAAGTATAGTCGAAAAGATGGAGACTTCCTATGAATCCGTTCCCCTCCCCGTGCATGAGGCCAAAGCCAATTGCCCAGAAAAGAATGGAACCGGCCATGAAGTCCACGAAGTTCTTCATGAGTATGTTTGCTGTGTTCTTGGATCTGGTGAATCCGGCCTCGACGATAGCGAAGCCTGGCTGCATAAAGAATACGAGCATTGCTGCCACAAGAACCCAAACCGTATCAAGACTGTTTATCATTGTTTCCATAATCTAACCAACTTTTTTAATTATACTACTTCTTGTCTGCGATGACCGAATCGCCATGCTCCCCCGTCCTTATGGACCAGGTGTCATCAATGGTGCTCACGAAAATACGTCCGTCACCCACCTCGCCCGTATGGGCAGACTTGAGTATGGCATCCACGGCAGGCTGCACGAACTGATCCCTGCAGATGATGGTAAGCTCTATGCGGGAGATGATGTCCGTGCTGTACATGACTCCGCGATAGATTCTGTCCTGACGGTCCTGGCCTATGGCCTTGACCTCCGAGTAGGAGAACCAGTTGATGTCCGCATTGAACAGGGCCTCCTTCACTTCCTCGAACTTTGTTCTTCGGATGATTGCTTCAATTTTTTTCATAAGTATAAATTTGAATGATGTATGACTGGGATTATCTTACCTTGTGACTGAAGGTAGGTGTAAGGTATCTGCCGCTGAAGCAGGCGAAGCACATGCTGCATCGGCCCGGAGCAGCCTCCAGGAGGGTCTTTTCGTCCAGGAAGACAAGGGAATCGGCCCCTATGGCCTGCCTTACCTCCTCAACGTTCTTGTTGGCGCTGATGAGCTGGTCATAGTCCGATATGTCCACGCCGTAGAAGCAGGGGCTCGTCAGAGGCGGGCTGGCGATCCTGACGTGCACAGCGGTGGCGCCTGCATCCCTGAGCATCTGCACTATCCTGCGGGAAGTGGTGCCGCGGACGATAGAGTCATCTATCAGCACGACGCTCTTGCCCTCCACGACCTCGCGTATGGCGGAGAGCTTCATCTTCACGCCCATCTCGCGCAGTTCCTGCGTAGGCTGGATGAAGGTTCTTCCTATGTATCGGCTCTTTACGAGGCCGGTCTCAAGAGGGATGCCGCTGACCTCGCTGTAGCCCATCGCTGCGCTGAGGCTCGAATCCGGCACACCCACGACTATGTCGGCGCTGACAGGTGCCTGGCGATAGAGCAGTCGGCCCGATTCCTTTCTGAAGCTGTGGACGTTGCGTCCCTCGATCATCGAGTCCGGGCGCGCGAAGTAGATATACTCCATGGCGCAGATGTGGGAGCTGGTGTCCTCCGTGTAGAAGCTGCTGCGCAAGCCGTGGTGGTCTATGCAGACTATCTCGCCCGGAAGCACGTCCCTGAGGTATTTCGCGCCGATGATGTCGAAGGCACAGGTCTCGCTGCTGACTACGTAGCCGTCGCCCAGCTTTGCGATGGACAGAGGACGGAGGCCGTGCTTGTCCCTGCAGGCGTAGATGCGTTTCTTGGTCATTATCAGGAACGAGAAGGCTCCTTCCATCTGGTTGAGTGCCCTCTTTATATGGTCGATGCGGTCCTCGTCATGAGGCTTGCGTATCAGATGGGCGAGGATTTCGCTGTCCGAGGTGGTCCTGAAAAGGCAGCCCTCGTCCTCAAGCTCGCTTCTGAGTTCGTCGGCATTGACTATGTTCCCGTTGTGAGCCAGGGCGAAGTCACCTCCCTTGTGGTGGAAGTAGAAAGGCTGCACATTGTCAAGCCCTCCGCCGCCGAAGGTCGAATAGCGCACGTGACCTATGCCCATGCTTCCGTTCAGCCCTGAAAGCAGACCTGCATTGAAAACCTCGGACACAAGGCCGAGGCCCCTGTAGTTATGGAAAACGCCGTCTGTATCGACAGTTACCATTCCACAACCCTCCTGGCCTCTGTGCTGGAGGCTGTGTATTCCGTAATAGATGTATGAGGATGCGTTCTCGGCACCGTAGATGCCGAATACGCCGCATTCTTCATGCAATGATCTGTCCGTCATGCTTTCTTGTATTTAAGTGCTGCTGCAACAAAGGCAACGAAGATAGGCTGGGGTCTCTCCGGGGTACTCTTGTACTCAGGATGGAACTGAGTGGCGAGGAAGAATGGATGCTCCGGAAGCTCGATAACCTCTACAAGACCGGTCTGAGGGTTGCGTCCGCTGGCCTTGAGGCCGGCTGCCTCCATCTCTGCAAGATATTCGCTGTTGAATTCATATCTGTGACGGTGCCTCTCCCTGATGAGATCCTGCCCGTAGATGCTGTGTGCAAGGGTCCCCGGGAGCAGGGTGCAGTCGTAGGCCCCGAGTCTCATTGTACCTCCCTTGGCGGTGGTGTTCTTCTGATCCTCCATGAGGTCTATTACAGGATGGGTGGTGTCCGGATGAACCTCCGTGCTGGCCGCATCTGCATATCCCAGGACATTGCGGGCGAACTCCACCACAGCCATCTGCATGCCCAGACAGATTCCGAAGAACGGAACCCCGTGGGTGCGGGCGTACTCAATAGCCACGACCTTACCCTCGAGACCGCGCTCGCCGAAGCCCGGTGCAACGAGTATTCCTGCCATAGGCCCGAGCACCTCCTCGACGTTGCCCTTGTCCAGATGCTCGCTGTGCACGTAATGTACCTTCACCTTGCAGTGATTTGCCGCACCTGCATGTACGAAGGACTCGAGAATGGACTTGTATGCGTCCTGCAGCTCAACGTATTTGCCGACTACAGCCACATCCACCACCGACTGAGGGTTGTACAGGCGGCAAAGGAAATCCTTGAGCTTGGCCAGATTCGCTTCAGGATAAATTCCAACGCCAAGGCACTGCAGGACCTTCTGGTCCAGACCTTCCTCAAGCATATTGAGCGGCACCTGATATATGGAAGGGGCGTCGATGCTCTGGATGACGCAGCCCGGCTTCACGTTACAGAAACGAGCCATCTTGTTGCGTATATCCGCTCCGAGTTCCTTCTCGCTGCGGCAGACTATTATGTCCGGGCTCACTCCGGCGTGCTGGAGCATCTGCACCGAGTGCTGGGTAGGCGTGGTCTTGAGTTCGCCGGCAGCGGCAAGATAAGGCACGAGGGTAAGGTGTATGGTGCAGACGGCTTCCTCAGGAAGCTCCCACTGAAGCTGTCTGATGGCCTCGACGAAAGGCTGGGATTCCATGTCTCCCACTGTTCCTCCCACCTCGGTGATCACAATATCGTAATCCCCTGTCTTGCCGAGTAGGAGCATGCGCCTTTTGATCTCATCCGTGATATGAGGGACAATCTGGACTGTCTTTCCAAGATAGGCTCCCTCCCTTTCCTTAGTGATGACGGTGTGGTAGATACGGCCGGTGGTCACATTGTTGGCCTGAGAGGTGTGCACCCCGAGAAATCTCTCATAATGTCCGAGGTCCAGGTCAGTCTCCGCTCCATCCTCGGTCACATAACACTCACCATGTTCGTAAGGGTTGAGCGTACCGGGATCTATATTGATATAAGGGTCGAACTTCTGAATCGTGACCCTGTATCCTCTTGACTGAAGCAGTTTGGCAAGGGAAGCCGCAATGATGCCCTTTCCCAGCGAGGAGGCTACACCTCCTGTAACGAAAACGTACTTTGCATCCATATCTATAACACTGTATTAGCAAAAAAAAGAGGCAGCGAATCCAGGGGGGATTGCTGCCTGTGGCTGTCTGTCGTAAGGGGGCTTTTTTCTTGTCTGCCAGCGGTACTGGCATACACGCAGATGTAATCGTAGTCGAAATGCAGTGAAGTGCAAGACATAAAAAAACCCGTTTATCAGTTGTTGGAACTAATTAACGGGATACAAATATAAAAATTTCCGGATGGAAATTCCAAATCTCAGTTCAAAAAAATTTCAAAAATTTTAGATTTTGATCTTGAGACACCAGATATGCTCGCATGGAAGATTCTTGCGTACAGACTCAGGGATAACGACCTTGATTCCCTCTCCGTCAGCCTGCCACCTGAGGGTCTTCTTTGTTCCAAGAAGCTGGACTGAAGAAGCTCCTGATGGCTTCACTCCCTTGAAACTCAGCACGGAAGGAAGGCTTCCTCCCTGCTCGGAAGGGATGTAGAAAGCATATACATAACCATCCTTGGTGGTGTAGTAGACGTCACCATCCTGGTACGGGGCATAAGCCTTGGTTCCGTAGATGGCCTCGGAATTCACCTGCATCCAGTCACCAATGGCCTTGAGGCGCTCGTATGCAGTCTCCTCAAGGGTTCCGTCCGGGCGAGGTCCCACGTTGAGAAGAAGGTTTCCTCCACGTGACACGACCTTGACCAGAATACCCAGCATTTCAGATACAGGCTTGTACTCCAGATTAGGTCTCCAAGCCCATGACATGGTCATGGTAATGCAGGATTCCCAAGGATAATCGAGAGCCTGGTCCGGGA
The DNA here is from genome assembly GCA_018064625.1 of Candidatus Cryptobacteroides equifaecalis. GTDB lineage: Bacteria > Bacteroidota > Bacteroidia > Bacteroidales > UBA932 > Cryptobacteroides > Cryptobacteroides equifaecalis. The sequence goes on from JAGHUW010000095.1 coordinate 5,381, forward strand.
TGAGCTGCTCAGGTGTGCGATAGTTCTCATAGATGCTATTCTCCCCTCTTGCGACCATCATTGCCGATGGCTGGTTGCCACGAATCACGGATGCAAGCCTTGGCCAATCAACAGGAGCGGAGCCGTCCGGTGCGCATTTGCAGAGGTCGAACCACAGAAGATTCAACTTACCATACTCCCCGGAGGTAAGTTCGCCGAGCTGAGCCGCAAGATAATCCTGGTAGCGGGCCCATTTCTCAGGATGCTTGCTCACCTCGTAGTTGATATAGCGGTTCTTCGGAGGCATGACGTCCCACCAGAAATCGTTGTTGTGCCAGTCCACAATGGAGAAGTAGGCACCTGTGGCTATGCCCTCTGAACGGAAGGCATTGAAGATCTCCTTGGCTACATTGGCCTTAGGGTTGACGTGGAAAGGACACTCCTTGGAAGTGATCTTGTAGTCATTCTGAGCCGTGTCGAACATGCTGAAACCGTCGTGATGCTTGGTGGTGAAGACCATGTACTTCATTCCGGCATACTTGGCTGCGGCAGCCCACTTTGCAGGGTCGAAGGATGTAGGGTTGAAAGTCTTCTTGAGACCCTCGTACATCTTCACGTACTCATAGTAAGGCATACCTTTGCGGGGCTTCTGCATCCATGATATGTCATCCGGCACAAGAGACCATGACTCTATGATGCCCAGCTGGCTGTAAGCACCCCAGTGGATGAACATTCCGAACTTGTAATCCTGCCACTCAGCCACATTTGCACGCACTTCCTCCTCTGCAGCAGGGATATACGGAGTCGTTCCCATCTCCACAGGGTCCTGTGCGAGGGCAGACAAAGATGCAAGCAGGATAGCACCTGCAACAAAAAATCTTTTCATAGGAAAACTAATCAATTGTCCATTCTGCGCCGTCCTTTCCGTCCTTCACCTGGATTCCCAGAGCCTTCAGGCAATCCCTGATATGGTCTGATGTGGTCCAGTCCTTGGCAGCCTTGGCAGCGGCGCGCTGCTCAAGCACCATGTTCATGAGTCCTTCCACAATCTTGCCCTGGGCACCTCCTGCAGCCTCCTCGTCAACAAGGCCGAGGACACCAAAGACAACGTCATCGAAGAGCTGTACCATGGCGGCGATATCCTCCTTGGCAAGCTTCACGCTTCCGGCCTTTGCCGAATTGATGAGACGTACCAGTTCGGAGATTCCGGCAAGCGCGAGCGGGGTGTTCAGGTCGTCGCAGAGGGCATCGTAGACGCTCTCCCAGGCAGCCTTCACCTCGGCACTTACGGCGCAGCAGCTGTCCGGAGCCACATTCACAGGCTCTTCGCCGTAAACGTAGTGAGGGGTCTTGCGGCCCGCCATCGCATAAAGGTCCTTGGCAGCCTGCATCAGCCTCTTCAGACCTTTCTCTGCAGCCTGAAGGGCTTCGTTGGAGAAGTCAAGGGTGCTGCGATAATGGGCCTGGAGTATGAAGAAACGCACGGTCATAGGGCTGTAAGCCTGGTCAAGCTTATCATGCTCGCCTGCAAAGAGCTGAGGCAGGGTTATGAAGTTGCCGAGGGACTTGCCCATCTTCTGGCCGTTTATGGTGATCATGTTGTTGTGCACCCAGTAGTGAACTCCGCCAGTGCCGCGCATGGCGTTGTTCTGGGCTATCTCGCACTCGTGGTGAGGGAACATGAGGTCCATGCCGCCTCCGTGGATGTCAAACTCGGTGCCGAGGTACTTCTCTCCCATGACGGAGCACTCGAGGTGCCAGCCCGGGAAGCCCTCGCCCCAAGGGGAAGGCCAGCGCATGATATGCTCCGGCTCAGCCTTCTTCCAGATTGCGAAGTCGTAGGGAGCGTGCTTGTCCGACTGACCGTCGAGGTTGCGGGTGCCTTCCAGGGTATTCTCCAGGCTTCGGCCCGAAAGAACGCCGTAGTGGAAGTCGTTGTTGTATTTCTGCACGTCGAAGTAGATGCTGCCGTTGCTTTCGTATGCGTAGCCGGCCTCGAGGATGCGCTTCACGGCCTCGATCTGCTCCACGATGTGGCCGGAGGCACGCGGCTCGATGCTCGGAGGGGCGACGTTGAGCTTGCGCATGGCCTCATGGTAGCGCAGGGTGTATGACTGCACGACCTCCATAGGCTCAAGCTGTTCGAGCCTTGCCTTCTTTGCAATCTTGTCCTCCCCTTCGTCGGCGTCATGCTCGAGATGGCCCACGTCGGTGATGTTGCGAACATAGCGCAGCTTGTATCCGAGATGGCGGAAGAGCTTGCTCAATACGTCATAAGTTACTCCCGGGCGGGCGTGGCCGAGGTGGGCGTCACCGTAAACGGTTGGTCCGCAGACATACATGCCCACATGACCCGGGTTCACAGGCACGAAGAGTTCCTTCTGCCTGGAAAGGGTATTTGTCAAAAAGAGGTTTCTCATTTCATTGGTCTTTATTCTACGAAGATAGTAAAAATATTCCTATCTTCGTGACATGAAACTCATCAGTTGGAACGTCAATGGCCTCAGAGCCGTATGCGGAAAGGGATTCGCAGACATTTTCGTTGAATTGGATGCGGATTTTTTCTGCCTTCAGGAGACAAAGCTTCAGGCAGGTCAGATAGACCTGGAATTTCCTGGCTACACATCCTACTGGAACTACGCAGACAAGAAAGGCTATTCCGGGACAGCCATTTACACAAAGCACCAGCCCATAGCCGTCAGCTATGGCATAGGAGTGGATGAATTCGATCACGAGGGGCGTGTGGTATGCCTTGAGATGGAAGACTTCTTCCTCGTATGTGTCTATACCCCAAACTCCCAGGACGGGCTCAAGAGGCTTGACTGGAGGATGGCCTGGGAAGACGCCTTCCGCAGCTATCTGTGCAAGCTGGCTGAGAAGAAAGGCGTGATAGTCTGCGGAGACATGAACGTGGCACACAATGAGATAGACCTCAAGAACCCGGCAACCAACCATTTCAATGCAGGATTCTCAGACGAGGAACGTGGAAAGTTCGGCCAGCTGCTGGAGGCAGGGTTCAAGGACAGTTTCCGCATGCTCCACCCGGATGAGGTGAAGTATTCCTGGTGGTCCTACCGCATGGCCGCACGCGAGAGGAACGTGGGGTGGCGCATAGACTATTTCCTCGTATCAGACAGCATCGCCGGCAGAGTGACCGGCGCAGAAATACACAATGAGATTTTCGGGTCAGACCACTGCCCGGTAGAACTGACAATCAATTAACCATGACAAGAGTAAAAATTCAGACAACACTTGGCGACATAGTTGTTCGCCTCTACGACGAGACACCGATTCATCGCGACAACTTCCTCAAACTGGTCAAGGAAGGATATTATGACGGAACCCTTTTCCACAGGGTCATCAAGGATTTCATGATTCAGGGAGGAGACCCGGATTCCAAGGGAGCCCCTGCAGGAAAGCAGCTCGGCACCGGCGGCCCGGACTACACCCTCGAGGCAGAGATCAAGCCTGAGCTTTTCCACAAGCGCGGAGCCCTCGCCGCCGCCCGTCAGGGAGACGAGGTAAACCCGGAGAAGCGCTCCAGCGGCTCACAGTTCTACATAGTCTGGGGCCAGATCTACAAAGAGGGCCAGATAGCCCAGCTCTCCAAGCAGATGGAGATGCAGGCAATGCAGACGGCCTTCAACAAGCTCGCCATGCAGCACAGGGCCGACATCCTCGAAATGCGCCGCAACCGTGACCAGGCAGGTCTCTACGCCCTGCAGGAGACTCTCATCGCAGAGGCAGAGAAGTCTGTGAAGGAAAGTGGAAAGAGCTACGGGCTGACTCCTGAGCAGACCGCAGCCTACACCACCGTGGGAGGCACCCCGCACCTCGACGGCCAGTACACCGTCTTCGGCGAGGTTGAGGAAGGCCTCGAAGTCGTCGGCAAGATCCAGCGCTGCGCCACCATGCCCGGTGACCGCCCGTCCGAGGACGTCAGCATGACCATGACACTGCTGTAGGTCTTATACGCGCTTTTTTGTTCGATCATTTTAGATCTTTGGTCCCGATGAAGGCTGCAGAAGGGCGCTATTTTTGTGCGTCGGGCAAACCATATCCGGCTATTTTACGATACAATGGCAGTTAGGCCAAACTATAAGGCCATTTTCAAAGATGCATCAGATGCTGCAGCACTTTTAGCGGCATTCATCTTGCCGAAGTTCAACTTCAGGGAAAGAAGGACGCTCCTGCCAAGCGTATTTGTGAAAGAATACCGTGAGTAGTTATCCGAGGAGACCCTATCCTGTACCCTGTTGCTGTTAAGTATGTCACGCAATTCTACTCCGAATGTAAAGGCCTTCACATTCTTGAGAACGGAGAAGTTCCATGGGTATACAGGCCTTGCGAACATTTCCTCATACCCGTAGAATGAATAATACTCGAAAGTTGTTTGGAACTCAAATTCGTTCTTTGTCTGATAAGACATATCAATCGAGTATTGCATGTCCAAGGTATTCAGATTCGCTTTTGGATCAAGGCTATACTTTGAAGACCTGAATGTCGGATATACTCCCACCCTCATCTGAAAGTAATCAAGGTTAA
>JAGHUW010000008.1 GCA_018064625.1 Candidatus Cryptobacteroides equifaecalis
TCGGGTACTCTGACATACAAGGACGCTGACGGCAAGACATACACCGTCAAGAGTTACATCTATGGTGCTGCCAACTCGGAGTTCAACTACCATTATTACAATTACAAGACCGAGGGAGACAAGATATGGTGGGCGGAGACCGGCGGAGACAGGTATGATGTAAGGATAAACAACGTTCTCAACTCCGGCCTTGCAGAGAGTCTTGGCGACCCCAAGCCGGGTTATGTGAGCCAGTATCTGTGCGTCAGCCCCAAGAACAAACCTACGCGGGGAGTCCTCTACGCCATCAAGTGTGCGGGATCCAACGAGGCGTACAGGCTCAAGTGGGAGTTCGTGATACATGAGGACATGCCGGCTGTGGGTGCCAGGAGCGGCAAGGATATCAAGCCTGTGACCATGCGTATTTCAAGATACGTGTCCAACGCCTCCGAGAGGCTGACCAATCTCGAAGAGTTGCGCTCTCTGGACTGGGATTATCCGGCAGAGGTCATGGAACTTCCGGACTGCGGATATGTCTACACGGAGACCAAGCCTGTGCTGGTGAACGCGGGAAACGAGACCGTGTATGCCTGCTCAACAATAGACCCTGCCACCGGATGGTACTATGCCATGCGTTTGAAATACAATGAGTTCAATGATCATGGTCCGTCCATGGCCAGCCGTTATCTTACCTTGGTCAAGATGCGCAGGGCTTACGGCATGGTGATACGCCCTGTGAGGGACAATTCAGTTGTTATTGAATGATGAGAAAGATACTTGCATACTTCGCATTCTGCGCTCTTGCGCTGTCCTGCGTGCGGGTGGAGCCTGAACTTCCCGTCGGCCCGGAGCCTTCTGATGAGGTTCTGGCGGATCTGAGCGTCTGCCCGTCGGCTTTGGAGATGGAGGGCGGCAGCAAGGCCGTGTCTCCTCTGGACCCTTCCGTGGAGAATACCATCGCAAATCTGTGGATTCTGCAGTATGCGGACGACGGCCGTCTTGTCAAGCAGGAGTATATCGATGAAAGCTACGTCAGCCCGTCCGGCATAAGGCCGTTGGAACGCCCGGTCCTGAGCCTTTCTCTTCAGGCCAGGCTTGTCAGGAGTCAGGGAAGCACCATAATACTTATCGCCAACATGGGTGGGACCCATGCAGAAGATGCCGAATGGCCTTCTTCTTCCGCGTTCAAGTGGGGTGAACATGGAGGAGGCAGTCTGTATGACCTCGGCAGGAAGCTGTTCTCCTGCAGCTTGGAGAATTACTCCGGGGATCACCTTTTTATGACAGGAATTACTGAGATCGATGTGACGGATTCCGGCTCGGCTGTACCCGTGAACGTGATGCTCTCCCGTCTTGCGAGCAAGTTCAGCGTGTCAATAAAGAGCACGGTGGCGGGTCTGTACAGCAACGTCCGCCTTCAGATGGTGAACTGTCCCGTGAAGATGAGCCTGTTCCCGGAAGAGCTCCCGCTGGCGGCAGGAACGGATCTGGTGGAGTACGCTCCGCAGCAGGTCTGCCCGGCGGGTACATACCTCGGCACGGATTCCTTCAGTAACTTCTATTTCTATTCATGCGAGAACCTTTGTGCAGAAGCCGGAAAGCAGACTTTCATCCGCGTCCTGGCAGATAAGGAAGGGACGCCTGTGTCCGTTGATCTGCCCGTCTCCTCCCACCGAACCACTTTCCGCAACACCAACTACAGTATCCAGATTTCATTGAAATAACGTTGTCCAAATGGTTATTTTTCCATTTTGGAAACGGCCGGGAGAGTCTTTTTGCATATATTCGCAGTGCATTTAGATTTGATGTTTATTGTTATGAAAAAGAATTTTTTGAGTTTTCTGGCTATGGCTCTCGTTCTGGGGGCATGTGCAGAGAAAATGAATCTTGATCAGACCAAGACCGCAGACGATCTTCAGGCCGAACTTGTAAACAGAACAAAGGGTGCCGTCGCACTCAAATCTACCGTGGCACCGGGTGCTCCGGAGATCGAGAGGAAAGATTTCAACTGGCAGTATCCTGTAGATATTTTCAAATTGTTCCCGGAGTTCATCACTCCGGAGGGATATTACGACAACTTCCTTTATGTATCTGACGGAAACCCGTTCGATCTGGTATTCCTTTATTGTAATGGTGGCTACCGCCATGAGATGGGCATCTACTGGTACGATGGAGATATATATCACGAGCAGAGCCTCTGGCTTGAGCAGGATGATGAGGACCAGCATTATTGGGTCAACTTCAACGGTACAGACTCAAAGGGCCAGATAAGCCGCAAGAGCGACAAGGCAGGTGCGTATACCATTCAGTTCCCTGCAGGAACCAAGTACGGTTTTTACTGTCATTCAACACTTTATGGTGAAGAGGTAATCAATGTATGGCCTACCCCTATGCCTAATGGTCCGGAGGTTAAGTACAACTACAAGTTCTATACAGAGCAGGGAAAGAACTGGACATACCCAATTGCCATGTATTACAATTATGCCGAGCAGGGCAAGAAACTGACCCAGGCCATGACCACATCTTTGAACGGATGGACCATCGTAGGCTTCGAGGATGTTGCAATCACATGGCCTAGCTGCGACTTTGACTACAATGACTGCGTATTCGCAATGAACCCTGTTCAGAAGATAGACGGAGAACCAGACCCGGAGAGAGTCGAGGGATCTGTGGAGACCAATCTCTCTGTTGCGGATAAAGGCAGCTACGATCAGGTGAAGCTCTCTATCCATGTGCGTGCAAATACGGATGTGAAGCTTGTCCTCCCTATCAAGGACAGCAAGATTCTGGACAACAGCGACTATTACGCCATCCTTGCAAAGCACGATGTTGAGGTGAAGTATGACGAGCCTATCACCGTTGCCGGTCAGGAGATCAAGTTCAAATACAGCTTTGCCGCAGATGGTGCCCTTACCGTAGAGACTGAGGGTATCAACCAGGAAGTCCTTGATTATTGCAACAATACATATGTGGATGGCATGACATTCGAACTCAATCTGGGTTATGGCAGATTCAATATGGAAGGAGAGCCGGTAATCAGTTTTACCAAGGATCCGTACATGTACGTGACCTCTTGTGTGAACGACAGCCCGGAGGCGAAGGACTACGAGGTCAAGTGGAAGGCGGATGGTGTAGATTTAATATTCAGCGACCCGGCCTTCGGTCCTAAGCAGGGATTGACCTATACTCACAACTTCTACTCTCCGTTCACTCTCGATGAGCTCAAGACCATCGGATTCCTTAAGGAGAAGTAATCATCTGGAATGATATTAACCGAGAGGCCCGGACAAGAATCGCTCTTGCCGGACCTCTTTTTTGTTCCGATGCCGTTGTCCTTACAGTTTGCTGATTGTTTCGAGGGGGAGGCCAGAACAATCCGAGATAATCTGAATGGAAACACCTTGCCCTTTCAACGCACGGGCCATCTCAAGCGCCATCTGATTGGCGCCTACCTCTCGCCCTTCCTCTCCCCCTTCAGCCATGCCGATAGCTATGCCTTCTGCCTTGCCATCCACCTTGGCCTTATCTACGGCCCACATCAACGCATT
>JAGHUW010000057.1 GCA_018064625.1 Candidatus Cryptobacteroides equifaecalis
AAGGAAGGTGGCTATTATGCAAATGACGCATACGTTACCCTCTACAACAACAGTGACGTGGAGGCTGATGCAAGCAATCTTGTGTTCGGTATCCTTCAGCCAGGTAATGCCCATGCACCCAACAAGTATTACACAGAGGATGTCCTTCTCTATGAGAACGCAGGCTGGGTTCCGGCATACAGCGCACTCTGGTTCTTCAAGGGTGAGACCAAGATTGCTCCATACAGCAGCCTCACAGTGGCTATCTTCGGAGCCATCGACCATACACAGACCTATCCTAATTCGGTTGACCTCAGCAAGGCTGAGTATTATGTAATGTCCAAGGAAGGTATCGCCCAGATCACCAATTCCAAGTATCAGGTTGCTGAGACCATCCCTGCAAACCATTATCTCTCAGCATATATGTTCAACCTTGGAAATGCATGGGTTCTTTCAAATACCTCTCCTGCATTCTTCATCGGCACCATGGAGAATTCTGCCCTCAAGGCTCTTGTGGATGATACTGCAAGCTATGATACCACCTGCGGTACCACAAATGTGGGCTGGGCTCCTAAGTTCCCTGTTGCAAACATCGTTGACGCAGTTGATGTATGGGCTGCAGACAAGGTAAAGGACAGCAAGCACCGTTTCCCTGCAAGTGTGAACGTTGGTCATGTTGAGCTTACCTCAAAGCTTGGTCACACAGCATACCGCAATGTTGACAAGGAGGCTACTGAGGCAATCGCTGAGAACAAGGGACTCCTCGTTTCCGGTTACGCTGCAGACCCTTCAGGAATCGATGCCGAGGCTTCAGCTGCCAAGGGTGCGAAGATCGTATACAAGGATACCAACAACTCTGGAAACGATTTCCACGAGAGAGAGAGCCAGGCAATCAAGAAGTAAAATTTAACAAGGATCGTCGTCATGCGTAAAAGTCTGATAACAGTTGCAACTCTGTTGAGCTGTGTATTCCTTCACGGGCAGAATGCAGAATTCGAGTATTTTCTCAGCACCAACCCTTTGCTTGGTTCAGGCAATGCGGCTGCATTGTGCACGAGTCCGCTCAAAAGCATTTCTTCCGCAACCGCATCCTTCAATAAGGATAACGGTGCCTTCGTGGGAATCGACGGCTCCAGCGACAGCTGGCAGGCTGGTGTGCGCGGCGAGTCTTTTACCAGAATATCGGATAGGATAGTCTTCTGCGGAGGACTGTCCTATTCGTATTTTTCCGGTAAGAACATGGGCGGCTCAGCCCTTGTTGACCGCGAGAGCAACCCTGTAGCCTTTCTGGAAAGTACTTCGGAGACTTTGGGTGGCAAGACCAGGGAACGCTATGGTCTGGATGCGGGCATGAGCTACTCCCTTTCCGAGAAGTGGTCCCTCGGATTCAAACTGGGCTACAGTGCTGGCAACAATGTCAAGGTTAAGGATCCCCGCTATCGCAGCGAGCTGATGTTCCTGGACATGTCTGCCGGATTTTTCTACAGGGGAGACCGGAATTTTGCTTTCGGCGCCTCCGCCATTTTCAAGAATACCCAGGAGATGATCAAGAGTCACCTGTTCGGCACGACGGAACAGTCATATTATCTCCTTATAGACAGAGGCTCTTTCTTCGGAACCCTGGAACAGGTCGAGGGTATGAACGGATTCGTATCCACCTCCGACTTCCAGCCTATGACGAACAATCTGTACGGTGCTTCATTCCAGCTTGAGGCCGGCAGCAAAGTTCGTTCATATAACGAGATCACCGTCCTTTACAGGGGCGGACACTATGGAAAAGGTTCATCGACCTATCCTATCTATTTCGAATATTCGGGATTCACTGCGGAATACGACGGCAAATTGCTCTGGGGCAGCCG
>JAGHUW010000103.1 GCA_018064625.1 Candidatus Cryptobacteroides equifaecalis
CGGAAAATGTTTTGACCCTCTACGATCTCTACAAGGCAGCAGGACTTATCTCCGAGGCCGAGGCCAAGGGAGGATACAACAGCGCCATCTGGGCCGGACTCCTCTACGACACCCGTGACAAGGAAGGCGCCCCTACCAGGGGAATCTGGGCAGAGGGTCACATCATGCTCTCTCCGAAATGGCTCGGATCCACCAACGAGAGCTACCGCTACTCTTTCACATGGAGGCACTATCTCCCTATTGTTAAAAACGACGTCCTCACTTTCGCATACCGTATCAACTATGAAGGCACATTCGGAAAGAATGCTCCATTCTACATGCTTCCGTTCATCACAGACATGGGAGAAGGCGGTGACAGGGACGGCTTCGGCGGATACCGCACAGTACGCGGTATTCTCAGATCACGCGTGTGGGGTCTGGACAACCTGACCTACACTGCGGAATTTCGCTGGCGCTTTGTGCAGTTCCCTCTCTGGAACCAGAACATAGCCCTGGGTCTCAGCGTATTCAGCGATGGTTCTATGGTTACCCGCGGCAGAGACCTCAACTTCAATGCAATTCCGGGCATGACAAAGGAGATACTGCGAATCACAAACCTGAATGACAGCATGCACGTGACCACCGGTGCAGGTTTCCGCTTCATCATGAACGAGAACTTCATCGTGGCTGCAGAGTACGGTCTGCCTATCAGCAAGTTCATGAAAAACAGCCCCATCTACCGCCAGGACGGTGATGGAGCCTTCTACATCAACATAGGATATCTTTTCTAGAGCGCAGGGAGGACCTTCTCCATCGCAATACCGCGAGAGCCCTTGATGAGCACCACGGCACCTTCCACAGGATTGGCTGCCAGATGCGAAGCAAGGGCCTCGCTGTTTTCAAACCAGCCCTTGACGGAGAATCCCGTATTGTCTATGGCCTTACGGAATTCCTCTCCTACAAGATAAGCGGGAATGCCGCATTCCTCCAGCTTGCGCAGCACCTTCTCATGCTCACTTACCGAATCGGCACCCAGCTCACGCATATCCCCAAGAAGGGCCAGCTTCTGATCTGCCGATATCGATGCAAAATTGTCCAAAGCTGCATTCATGGAAGAAGGATTTGCATTGTACATATCCTCTATGAGGGTATTCTTCTCCGTCTTTGCCATCTGGGAGCGTTTGTTGGCCGGGGCATAGGCCTCGATGGCAGCGATCGCAGCATCCTTTGAGACTCCGAAGAACTCTCCCACACAAAGGGCGGCAAGCACGTTATTGGCATTGTAGGCCCCTACAAGTTGGGTATGCACTTCCCTATCCCCTATCTTCAGCCCGAGGTAAGGGCTGTCGGCCGTTGTCTGAAGAAGCTTTGCTCCGTTGTATTCCATGCCGTAGCCGAAGCAGTGGCATGGCTGATGCGCAGCCATCTCGCGAAGATCCGCATCATCCTCGTTCAGGAAGATCAGAGAGCCACGGTGGCTTCCGAGCCAGTTGTAGAGTTCACCCTTGGCGGCCTTGACTCCCTCGAAGGTGCCGAAACCGAGCAGATGAGCCTTGCCCACATTGGTTATGAGGCCATAGTCAGGCTGGCTGACCTTGACGAGCTTTGCTATGTCGTCCGGATGATTGGCCCCCATCTCTATCACGGCTATCTCCGTGTCTGGACGAATGGACAGCAGACTCAGTGGCACACCTATGTCGTTGTTGAGATTGCCCTTGGTCGCCGTCACTTTGTATTTAGTCGAGAGGACGGCGTTTATCAGCTCCTTGGTGGTAGTCTTTCCGTTTGTTCCGGTAAGGCCTATCACGGGAAGATGTCTGTCTCCGAGAGCATGGTTGCGGTGATGTATAGCCAGCTCCTGCAATGAAGTGAAGGGATCGGCCACCTGTATGAGCCTTGGGTCGAAGCCGAATCCTGCGTCCTCATTAACCACGGCGTACGCCGCTCCCTTCTCGAGAGCCTGCATCGCGTAGGCGTTCCCGTCGAAGTTCTCTCCCCTCAGGGCAAAGAATATCTCTCCCCCTTCTATGGCACGGCTGTCCGTAGTGACACGGCAAGCGCAATTCAGATACAAGTTATAAAGTTCCATTACTTTGTTCCCGTGCTGCCGAAGCCTCCCTCGCCGCGTCCAGAGGCTCCAAGTTCCTCTACCTGCTCCCACTCAATCACCTCGTGCCTTGCAAGCACAAGCTGGGCTATCCTCTCTCCGTCCTCGATCACAAAATCCTCCGATGAAAGGTTCACGAGTATCACGCATACCTCTCCCCTGTAATCGGCGTCTATTGTTCCCGGCGCATTGAGCACCGTCACACCTTTCTTGGCTGCAAGTCCGCTGCGCGGGCGTACCTGCACCTCATATCCGGCAGGGATTTCCATGTAAAGGCCTGTAGGGACTATGGCCCTGGCCAGAGGTTTGAGGACGATGGGGCTGTCTATCCTTGCGCGCACGTCCATTCCTGCAGCAAGGGCTGTGGCATATCCCGGAAGCGGGTTGCCCGATCTGTTAACTACTTTGACTGTCATATTATTTCGGTGCGAGTCTGTAAAGGACTACGGCAATGATTGCGAATATCACATTAGGTACCCAGAGCGCAATGTAAGGCGGCAGGGTGCCTGTATGCACGAACATCTCACTGAAACGGAGGAAAAGGATATAGGTGAAGGCGAGGCCGATACCAAGGCCCATATTGAGTCCAATACCACCTCTCTTCTTCCTGGAAGAAAGAGACACGCCTATTATTGTAAGGATGAAGGCCGAGAAAGGCAGGGCCACACGGCGGTTCTTCTCTATCTGGGCATATATCACAGATGAATCACCTCGCATTATCTGGGTGTCTATCAGTTCGTCGAGCGCCTTTGCAGGAAGAGACTCCACAGTCTTGGAATTACGGTAGAAATCCGTGATGGTAAGGGCTATGGTGGTGTCCTTCGCAGGACCGGACTTCACGTAATCATGGATTCCCGTGGTGTATCTTCTCTCTGTATAGTTCCTCAGACGCCAACTGCAGCTTGTGCTGTCCCACACGGCACTTTCCGCGCTGACCTTGCTCACGAGCTTGTTGTGGTCCACGCTTTCTATGGTGAACTTGTATGCCGTATTATTCCAGTCAGTGAATCTGTCTATATACACGAACTGTCCTGGTGCTATCTGATAATGTATGTTGCTGCGCACATAATCATTGTGCCTCTTGATGTACTTTGCCTCGAAATCCAGTCTGGTCGAGTTGGCACGTGGTATCACATAAAGGTTGAGACCAAGTGAAAGAATGGCGATGAGAGCAGCGGACATCATGTATGGCACCATCATCCTCCGGTAGCTCACACCACCTGAGAGAATGGCAATGATCTCCGAGTCCGCAGCCATCTTCGAAGTGAAGAGAATCACCGTGATGAACACGAACAGCGGGGAGAACATGTTTATGAAGTAAGGCACGAAGTTGACATAATAGTCCATGACTATCGCTTTCAAAGGGGCCTCGTTCTTCACGAAATAGTCTATCTTCTCCGATATGTCGAAGATGATCACTATGCCGATGATCAGCAGCATGGCAAGGAAGAAGAACATTATGAACTTCTTCATTATGTAGCGGTCGATTATCTTCGGTGTCCAGATTCTCATAATCTCGATGTTATCTTCTTCACTGCGGCATCCTTCCAGCTTGCGAAATCACCCTGCTCTATGTGCAGGCGTGCCTGACGCACCACATCAAGGTAGAAGGCAAGGTTGTGCTCGCTGGCCAGCATGGCCGCGTACATCTCCCCGGCAACGAACAGATGGTGAAGGTAAGCCTTTGTATAATAGTGATCTACAAAAGAAGTGCCTGAAGGGTCGAGTTCCGAGAAATCGTCCTTCCACTTTGCATTTCTCATGTTCATGATTCCGTTCCAGGTGAAAAGCATGCCGTTGCGGCCGTTGCGGGTAGGCATGACGCAGTCGAACATATCGACTCCGCGCGCTATTCCCTCCAGGATATTGGCAGGAGTACCCACACCCATCAGGTAGCGGGCCTTGTCCTGCGGGATCACAGGGTTCAGCAGCTCTATCATCTCGTACATCTTCTCCGTCGGCTCGCCTACCGCAAGTCCGCCTATGGCTATGCCGGCATCCGCAAACTGAAGGGCATGCTCGGCCGCCTGTACGCGCAGGTCGGGATAGACGCAACCCTGGATTATGGGGAAGAAGGTCTGGTCGTAGCCGTAGAGAGGCTCTGTCTCAGCGAAGCGCTTCGCGTAGCGCTCCAGCCAGCCTTGCGTCAGCTTGAGGGATTTCTCGGCGTAGCTGTGATCCGCGTCGCCAGGGCAGCACTCGTCGAAGGCCATCATTATGTCGGCCCCTATTATGCGCTGGGTATCGACGTTATTCTCCGGGGTGAACTTGTGGCGAGAGCCGTCTATATGCGACTGGAAGGTGCAGCCTTCCTCCGTAATCTTCCTTATCTGCGTCAGCGAGAATACCTGGAAGCCGCCGCTGTCCGTGAGAATAGGCCTGTCCCAGTGCTCGAACTTGTGCAGGCCGCCAGCCTTGCGCAGTATGTCCAGGCCGGGGCGGAGGTAGAGATGGTAGGTGTTGCCGAGTATGATCTCAGCATTTATATCTTCGCAGAGATCCCTGTGATAGACGCCTTTCACGCTTCCCACTGTGCCCACGGGCATGAAAATGGGAGTATGAATGAGGCCGTGATCCGTCTCGAGAAGTCCGGTTCTCGCAGAGGAATTGGGATCGGTATGTAACTTCGTAAATTTCATCCCTCAAATTTACAAAAAATCCAGGGAAATTGTTAAATTTGAAGATGTATTGAAACAGAACAAAGGATATAATATGAAGAATTCCAACACCTCACTGAAACTAATTGTAATGAACTTCCTGGAATTCGCCGTCTGGGGAGCGTATCTCACATCCCTCGGGCGCTATCTGGGAAACATCGGCATGGGACCGCAGATCAAATGGTTCTTTGCGATGCAGGGTATCGTATCCATCTTCATGCCAGCCCTCATGGGCATTGTGGCAGACCGCCACATTCAGGCGCAGAAGGTGCTTTCCCTCTGCCATGGACTGGCCGGAGTATTCATGATAGGGGCAGGCATGTACTGCATGCAGGCCGGAGGAGCTATACAGTTTGCACCTCTTTTCACCCTTTACAGCATAAGCGTGGCATTCTTCATGCCAACCATAGCCATCTCCAACTCAGTGGCATACAACGCACTTGAAGTGGCCGGCATGGACCCTGTGAAAGCCTTCCCTCCAATAAGGGTTTTCGGAACCATAGGTTTCATATGCAGCATGCTCGCATGCAACTGGGTGAAGATAGGAGGCGAGGTGATGCAGAACTCCTACACCCAGCTCGTGGTTTCCGGCGCACTCAGCCTCGTGCTCTGCGCCTACGCCCTCACAATGCCTGCCTGCCCTGTGAAGAAGGGCGTCAGCAGCAAGGGCCTCGTTGACTCTCTCGGCCTGAAGGCATTCACCCTCTTCAAGGACAGACAGTTCGCCATATTCTTCATCTTCTCGATGCTCCTCGGCGCAGCTCTCCAGGTAACCAACGGTTACGCCAACACCTTCCTCGGCTCGTTCGCTGAGAACCCGGCACTTGCCAACACCTTCGCAGTGAAGAACTCCAACGCCCTCCTCGCAATCTCCCAGGCATCGGAGACCCTCTGCATACTTCTCATACCTTTCTTCATGAAGAGGTTCGGAATCAAGAGGGTCATGCTCATAGCAATGTTCGCATGGGTGCTCAGGTTCGGTCTCTTCGGAGCCGGCCAGCCAGACATGCCGGGAGTCATCCTGTTCATAGTCAGCTGCATAGTCTACGGAGTGGCATTCGACTTCTTCAACATCTCAGGCTCACTCTATGTCAATGAGAACACAGACAAGGACATACGTTCATCCGCACAGGGACTCTTCATGCTCATGACAAACGGACTGGGAGCCTCCATAGTAACACTTGCCGCAGGCGCAGTCGTGGAGTCTTGCGTTTATAACGCAACCAATCCAAGCTGGTCCAAGGCATGGTACATATTCGCAGCTTATTCATTCGTCA
>JAGHUW010000161.1 GCA_018064625.1 Candidatus Cryptobacteroides equifaecalis
GCGTCCCGCACTGACCTTCATCATGGCATCAAGGCCCTGCACCCTGTCGTGCACCTTCATCTGCTCAACCGCAGCGGCGAGATCTATCTCCAGCAGCGCGGCGCGGACAAGGACCTTCTGCCTCTCCGCTGGGACACGGCTGTGGGAGGACACGTATCATATGGAGAATACATAAAGGAAGCCCTTTACCGCGAGACGGAGGAGGAGCTTCATCTGACGGACTTCTACCCTAACTATATCACCTCCTATGTCTTTGAATCGGAAACGGAGAAGGAACTCGTGAATGTGTTCGCGGCGGTAGGCGACCTCAAGCCGCAGCCGGACTACTTCGAGCTTGCCGGAGGCCGCTGGTGGAGCGTACAGGAAATTGAGAAGACCATTGGCAAGGAAGTCCTCACCCCTAACTTCGAACAAGAATTCAAACGCATCAGGAAATCTCTTCTTGCTCTGTTGTAACATGCCTTCAATCAGTAAATTCATCAAGGATCAGCTGTCTGTGTGGCCCGATGCAGCCGCCAATTTCCGCGCCATGAAACAGGCGCAGATACGCGAAATACAGGTGTTCGGAATAAAATGCCGCGTACAGCACAATCCCAAAAGAATAATATCATCCACAGCGGAGACCGACCCGGAGACCATCAGTCGGAGACCATGCTTCCTCTGCCCGGAGCATCGTCCGGCGGAGCAGTTCCACTTCAGGTTCGAGGGGCGCAAGGGCCGCGGCTACAACGTTCAGGTCAACCCTTACCCCATATTCCCGGGCCATCTCGTGATAGCGAGGGACTGCCATCAGCCACAGTGCATCTGGCATCACTTCCCGGACATGCTGGACTTCGCCAGGGCCTACCCCGCATATACTGTCTTCTACAACGGGCCGACGAGTGGCGCATCGGCCCCGGACCATCTGCACTTTCAGGCAGCGCCGCGCGGGATGATGCCGCTGGAGGCCGCCGTGGACGGCTTTCTGGATAAAACCGCTGGAGATTGTGTTTCCGGAGCAGGCCTGAGCGGGCCGCTGGCAACAGTCCGCGACGCATCCCTCTACCATTACAGAAACTTCACCAGGGGCGTGTATGCGCTGAAGGCGGAGACGGCCAAGTCCCTCGCCAAGCTCTTCTACCGCCTGCTGGACTGCTGCGGGCCTGGTTCAAACGGCAGCGAACCGCCTCTCAACCTCTTCTGCTGGTTCAGCGGAGGCGAGTACCGCGCGCTCGTGGTCATGAGAAAGTCGGCCCGCTCCCATCATTACTATGCCGAAGGGGCGGAACATCTCTTCATGAGTCCCGGCGCGGCCGACGTCTGCGGCATGCTCGTGGCGCCTGTGAAGGAGGACTTCGACAAGCTTGACGGCAAGATGCTGGAAGACATGCTCTCTGAGGTCAACATCGGCGCGGAAGAGGAGGACAGGATAGACTGGCGCCTCACGCGCCGGGAGAGGATGATAGAGGTGGGAATACTCCGGGCCGACGAGATACGCTTCGAGATAATATCCGACGGCGCCGGTCCGCAGCTGGTGCGTCTGAGGGACGGTCGCATAGACTACAACGGCACCCTCTACGACGAGCTCTACTTCGACGCGCCCACGCCGGATTCGCTTTTCGCCGAGCCTTCCTTCATCCTGGAGGATGTGCTCATAGGCATCAACTTCCACTGGCAGCAGAAGCGCACGCTCAAGTTCGCCGGAGGGCTGAAATTCATCGTCGACGGCGGCGAGCTCGTGGCGGTGAACCGCATAGGCATGGAGAACTACCTTATGAGCGTGATCTCCTCGGAGATGAAGTCCTCGTCTTCGCTGGAACTGCTCAAGGCGCATGCAGTAATCTCCCGCAGCTGGCTTCTGACGAACCTGGGCAGGCACGGGGCCTATGATGTCTGTGCCGACGACCATTGCCAGCGCTACCAGGGCCTCACTATGGCAGTGGGGGAGAATGTGCGCAGGGCCATAGACGAGACCTGGGGTCAGGTGCTTACCTTCGACGGCAAGATCTGCGACGCACGCTATTCCAAGTGTTGCGGAGGCCGCACGGAGAGGTTCAGCGCATGCTGGGAAGATGTCGATTTCCCTTATCTCATGCCTGTGGACGACGTTCCTGCCGGCGGAGGCAAGGCATTCTGCGACTGCGAGGATGCGGAGGTGCTGAAGCAGGTTCTGAACGATTACGACCTGCAGACGCGGGACTTCTACCGCTGGAAAGTGAGATACAGGCCTGCGCAGCTCTCGGAGCTGGTGGCCCGCAAGTCCGGGCTCGGGCTGGGCGACATCCAGGTTCTTGAACCTATAGAAAGGGGAGACTCCGGCAGAATCTTCCGCCTGAGAATCAAGGGCTCCGAGGGAGAGGCCGTTGTGGGAAAGGAACTGGAAATCAGACGCATACTGAGCGAATCCCATCTGAGGAGCTCGGCTTTCGAGGTTCTGCGTGACGGTGAGGACTTTGTTCTGGAAGGCCGGGGCTGGGGTCACGGAGTGGGCCTTTGCCAGATCGGTGCCGCAGTGATGGCTTCCGAGGGTTACGGCTACCGTGAGATTCTCGCCCACTATTACAGAAATTCCGAAATATCAGATTATGAGCAGATTCCGTGAAAATCCCTGGGCGTGGATCCCGACTCTCTATTTCGCCGAGGGTATACCGTATTTTGTTGTGAACGTGATCAGCGTGACCATGTTCAAGCGCCTCGGCATGCCTAACGGGGAACTGGCCCTGTATACGTCTCTGCTCTATCTGCCCTGGGTGATAAAGCCTCTGTGGAGCCCTCTGGTGGATGTTCTCAGGACTAAACGCTGGTGGATTCTTACCATGCAGACAGTGATGACCCTGGGCTTTGCCCTGCTCGCCCTGAGCGTGAGCCGGAGCGTATTCGTGTGGAGCCTGATAGTCTTCTATGTGGTGGCCTTAGCATCCGCCACACATGACATAGCTGCGGACGGATATTACATGCTCGCCCTTGACGAGCATGACAGATCCATGTTCGTGGGCATCAGAAGTACATTCTACAGGATTGCCTCTGTCTTCGGGCAGGGGGTGATTGTAGTCATTGCAGGGGTGCTGGAGACCCGTCTCGGGAACATCCCTCTGGCATGGCAGCTGACCCTGGGCTTTGCTGCGGTTCTCTTTGCATTGCTGACCCTGTGGCACTCTCTGGCCCTTCCTCAGGAAAAGAAGAATGAGGAGGCCGAGCCTGTGCTCGGGCAGCTGGCGCGTCCTTTCGTGACCTTCTTCCAGAAGCCGGGAGTGCTGCTGGCGCTGCTTTTCATGATGCTCTACCGCCTTCCTGAAGCCCTTTCCGTGAAGATGCTCACGCCTTTCCTACTGGATCCGCGCAGTGCCGGAGGCCTGGAGATGAGCACGGCTCAGTCCGGTCTGGTCTACGGCACCGTCGGCGTGATCGCTCTCACTCTGGGCGGCATTCTGGGCGGCTTTGCTTCGGCCCGATGGGGATTGAAAAAGTCCCTGTGGCCTATGGCGCTGAGCCTTGCACTGCCTTGCGCGGTATATCTTTTCATGGCCCTCGCCCTGCCTGCGCAGCAGTGGGTGGTCTATGTCTGCGTGGCTCTTGACCAGTTCGGCTACGGCTTCGGCTTCACGGCCTACATGCTCTATATGATGTGGTTCTCCGAGGGCGAGTTCAAGACCTCTCACTACGCGATATGCACCGCTTTCATGGCTATGTCCATGATGATTCCGGGACTTTTCGCAGGCTGGCTGCAGGAGGCCGTGGGTTATGGCGGCTTCTTTGCCATCGTGATGGTATGCTGCATGGCCACGATAGCCGTCACGCTTATGGCCGCAAAACAGATAAAAGACAATTGACATGACATTCAGATCTTTACTCATATCTGCAGCAGGACTGCTGCTTTTCCTTTCCCCCGCAGCTCAGGCCTCGGAAGGGCCTAAGGTCAAGACCGGCATAGAGGTCCTCAGGGACCGCGGATTCGCCGGCCTGGAAGGCAAACGCGTGGGCCTGGTGACCAACCCATCCGGGGTGGACCATGAGCTCAGGTCTACCATAGAGATACTCAACGAGGCTCCGGAAGTTAATCTGGTGGCCCTGTTTGCGCCTGAGCACGGAGTTCGCGGAGACATATGGGCCGGAGGCAGGGTGGAGTCCGGCAAGGATCCGCTCACCGGCTTGCCCGTGCATTCGCTATATGGAGCAACGAGGCAGCCTACTGCGCAGATGCTCAGCAATATAGACGTCATGGTCTATGACATTCAGGACGTGGGAAGCCGTTCCTACACCTTCATCAGCACCCTGGGCCTGGTGATGCGCACTTGCGCCGAACTTGGCAAGGAGGTGATGGTCCTTGACCGTCCCAACCCCCTTGGAGGCCGCAAGATAGAGGGCGCTTTCCCTGTGACGGGCTTCTATTCCTTCGTCGGCCAGTACCGCATCCCTTATATTTATGGGCTTACGGTGGGAGAGCTTGCCCGCCTCATCAACGAGGAGGGTCTGAACCGCGGGCAGAAGGGTGACGCCCAGCCTCTGCGCTGCCGCCTCAGCGTAATTCCGATGGAAGGCTGGAGCAGAGACATGCTCTTCACGGACACCGGTCTGCCGTGGATACTCCCGTCTCCGAACATCCCTTACCCTCAGACGGCGATAGCCTATCCTTCCTCCGGCCTTTGCGGGGAAATGTACAACTACCTCAACATAGGCATAGGCTACACCCTTCCTTTCGGAGTCTTTGCCGAGGAGTGGGTGGATGCAGACAAGCTGAAGGCCCGTCTGGACAGCTACGGCGTGCCGGGCGTGGCGTGGAGGACCATTCATTTCAAGCCCATCTCCGGGCGTCTGGCGGGGAAGATGGTGCACGGCGTGCAGTTTTTCTATACGGACTATGATGCTGCAACTCTTACACTTACACAGTTTTATGTGATGCAGGCGGTGCACGAGCTCTATAAGAAGAATCCATTCACAGACGCAGGGGACCGCCTTGCCATGTTCAACAAGGTATGCGGCTCGGATTACATCAGCAAGACTTTCTCAAAGACCATGAAGGTCTCTTCCATACGCGACTACTGGAACAGGGATCTGGACGATTTCCGGGAACTTGCACAAAAATACTGGATTTACAAATGATATGGCTGTAATAGGAATCATGGATTCAGGAGTGGGCGGACTCTCCGTCCTGCGGGAGCTGTACAAAGCGCTGCCCGGGGAGCACTATATCTATTATGCAGACAACGCAAACTGCCCTTACGGGGAGAAATCTCCGGAATTCATACTTGAACGCTGCCGTGAGATAACCCGCATGATGCTGGGCCGCGGCGCGCAGGCCATGGTCATAGCATGCAATACCGCCACCGCCGCGGCCATCGCCGAGCTGCGCGCAGAGTTCGACATCCCTTTCATCGGCATGGAACCTGCCGTGAAGCCGGCGGCCCTCGGGACCCGCAGCGGCGTGATAGGAGTGCTGGCCACCGCCGGCACCCTCAAGGCTTCCAAGTACCTGAAAACCAGGGGGAGGTTCGAGGACGACGTGAAGATAGTCGAGCACGTGGGCAGCGGATTCGTGGAACTGGTCGAAGCCGGGGATACAGCCTCGCAGCATGCGAGGGAGGTCGTCGGCCGCAGTCTCCAGCCACTGCTTGATGCCGGTGCTGACAATATCGTTCTGGGCTGCACCCATTATCCTTTCCTTCAGGAATTGATAAGTGAGATGGCTGGGCCGGCTGTGAAGGTGATAGATCCGGCTCCAGCGGTGGCGCGTCATCTGCTGGAGGTTCTCAGGGAAAGGGGCATTTCTGAAACGGACCCGCATCCGGGGGTGGAACTGCATGCCTCCGGCAGCGATAAGGTGCTGAATTCCATTTGGGATTTTGTGCTCAAATCGCTAACTTTGTAGGATATGATTACACTGGAACAGATTAAGGATTTGCACGCCCGCGTGGAGACGCTGGAGCGCTGCCTTGATATGGCGTCCAAAAGGGAGGAAGTGGCTGCGAAGGAACTTCAGAGCCAGGCTCCCGATTTCTGGGACGACCCCAAGAAAGCTGAGGCCTTCCTCAAGGGAGTGAGCACCGTAAAGTCTTGGATAACGGCATTTGACAGTCTCAGAACCGCTGTCGATGACCTGGACGTGCTCCAGGAACTGGACCCGGAAGGGGAGGATATAGACAAGGCTTACGCCCAGGCGGTTTCTGAAACGGAGGCGCTTGAACTCAAGAATATGCTCGGGGCCGAGGGAGACAATCTCGGCGCCGTTCTTACCATAAATTCCGGCGCCGGCGGCACCGAGGCCAACGACTGGAGTGCCATGCTCATGCGCATGTATACACGCTGGGGCGAGCGCAACGGCTACAAGATGACCGTTACGGAGCTGGTCGAGGGCGATGAGGTGGGTATCAAATCCGCCACTATCTCCTTCGAGGGAGACTACGCCTACGGCTACCTCAAGGCTGAGTCCGGGGTGCATCGTCTGGTGCGCATCTCCCCGTTCAATGCCCAGGGCAAGCGTCAGACCACCTTCAGCAGCGTGTTCATCTATCCGCTCGTGGATGACTCCATCAACATAGAGATCAACCCGGGAGACATAGAGTGGGACACCTTCCGCTCCGGCGGCCACGGCGGCCAGAACGTGAATAAGGTGGAGACCGGCGTGCGCGTAAGGCACCTTCCTACGGGCATCACCGTGGAGAACACGGAGACCCGCTCCCAGCAGGACAACCGCCAGAGGGCCCTGCTCATCCTCAAGAGCCGCCTCTATGACATAGAGCTCAAGAAGCGCCAGGAGAAGCAGGCCGAGCTCGAGGGCCAGAAGAAGAAGATAGAGTGGGGAAGCCAGATACGCTCCTACGTCCTTCACCCTTACAAGATGGTAAAGGACCTGCGCACAGGTTATGAGACGGCCGACACCCAGGGCGTCCTGGACGGCGACCTGAACAGCTTCATGAAAGAATTCCTAATGAACAACAATTGATATGTCTTACAAGTATTCACCGACATTCCAGCTCGGTCCGGACACGACCGAGTACTACAAGATCCCCGGTTCAGAGAACCTGGTGAGCACTGGTGACTTCGAGGGAAACAAGATCCTCAAGGTCAGCAAGGAGGCCCTGCAGCTCCTTTCAGAGACTGCCTTCCATGACGTGAACTTCATGCTCCGCCGTGCGCACAACGAGCAGGTGGCTGAAATCCTTCACGACAGCCATGCTTCGGAGAACGACAAGTACGTTGCCCTGACCATGCTCCGCAACGCCGAGGTTGCAGCAAAGGGCAAACTTCCTTTCTGCCAGGACACGGGTACCGCCATCGTCCATGCAGAGAAGGGTCAGAACGTATGGACAGGCTTCGACGAGGCTGAACCTCTCTCCCAGGGTATCTTCAATACCTACCGCAACAACGCACTCCGCTACAGCCAGAACGTGGCTTATGACATGTACACAGAGCGCAACTCAAAGTGCAACCTCCCTGCCCAGATTGACGTTGAGGCTTGCGAGGGCAGCGAGTTCAAGTTCCTCTGCGTGGTCAAGGGTGGCGGTTCCGCCAACAAGACCTATCTCTTCCAGGAGACCAAGGCAATTCTTCGTCCGGACGTGCTCGTGCCTTTCCTCGTAGACAAGATCCAGCACCTCGGAACGGCTGCCTGCCCTCCTTACCACGTTGCTATCGTAGTGGGCGGCACATCGGCTGAGAAGAACCTTCTCACTGTGAAGCTCGCTTCCACAAAGTATTATGACTCCCTTCCTACTACCGGAGACGACAGCGGCCGCGCATTCCGCGACCTCAGCCTCGAGGGCATACTCCGCAAGAAGTGCGAGGACCTCGGCATGGGAGCTCAGTTCGGTGGAACACACTTCGTGCACGATATCCGCGTGATCCGTCTCAGCCGCCACGGCGCAAGCTGCCCTGTGGGACTCGGCGTAAGCTGCTCCGCAGACCGCAACATCAAGGCCAAGATCGACGAGAACGGCGTATGGATAGAGAAGATGGACGACAAGCCATATGAGCTTATCCCTGAGGAGCTTCGCCAGGCAGGCGAGGG
>JAGHUW010000110.1 GCA_018064625.1 Candidatus Cryptobacteroides equifaecalis
GAATCATTTGCACTTACAAAAATTATATCTATATTTGCAGTCCCGAAATACGAAATGCGGTAGTGGTGAAATGGTAGACACGCTACTTTGAGGGGGTAGTGGGCGTTGGCCTGTGTGAGTTCGAGTCTCACCTACCGCACTTAAGCTCTGCAAAATTTTTTGCGGAGCTTTTTGTTTTATATAAGAGTTAAAAACAGGTATGAAAAAGACT
Source organism: Candidatus Cryptobacteroides equifaecalis (assembly GCA_018064625.1). GTDB lineage: Bacteria > Bacteroidota > Bacteroidia > Bacteroidales > UBA932 > Cryptobacteroides > Cryptobacteroides equifaecalis. The sequence continues at coordinate 212 of JAGHUW010000110.1, forward strand.
GTTCTTGTTTCCGGAGGCGCCGGTTTCATTGGAAGCCACGTTTCCGTAGAGTTGGCTCAGGCAGGATATGATGTCCTCATTGCGGACAATATGTCCAATTGCGACGAAACCAACTACAATGGTGTGTGCAAAATCCTCGGATATGCCCCGGAGTTTGTCAAGATGGATTTCTGCGATTCAGAGGCCGTAGACCGCCTCTTCGCTGGGCACAAGATCGATGCGGTCATTCATTTTGCCGCATACAAGGCTGTGGGTGAGTCTGTTGCCCAGCCTTTGATGTACTACAGGAACAACCTTCTGTCTTTCATGAATGTCATAGAAGCAGCAAGGAAGAATGGAGGCTGCAATGTCCTCTTCTCTTCTTCTGCAACCGTGTACGGAGAGGCTGAAGACCTTCCTGTGACAGAAAAGACAGGACGAAAGCCTTCTACATCCCCGTATGGAAACACCAAGCAGATCAGTGAGGACATCCTTCGCGACTGCGTAAAGGCTTATCCCGAGATCAAGGGTATTGCCCTCCGCTACTTCAATCCTATAGGCGCGCATCCGTCCGCTCTTATCGGCGAGCTGCCAAGGGGAGTTCCCAACAATCTTGTCCCTTTCATCACCCAGACAGCCATTGGCAAGCGCGAGTGTCTGAGCATATTCGGAAAGGATTATCCTACCGAGGACGGCACCTGCCTCAGGGATTATATCGATGTGGTTGACCTTGCAAAGGCACATGTCTGCGCTGTTACCCGTATGATTGAGGGTAAGATGAAGGCTGATTATGAAATTTATAATATCGGAACCGGCCGTCCTGTGTCAGTACTTGAGCTTGTGAACAGTTTCGAGAAAGTCAACTCATTGAAACTTAATTATAAATTCGTTGATCGTCGCCCTGGGGACGTGGTTTCCATCTACGGCTCTCCTGCCCTTGCCAACGAGGAACTCGGCTGGAAGGCAGAACGCAGCGTCGAGGAGACTCTTGCCGCTGCCTGGGCATGGGAAAAGGCCCTTGCCGGGAAGAACTGATGTATATAGGACTTATAAGTGATACACACGGGGTATTCAGTGAGGTGTTCAAATCCTTTCTGGACCCCGTTGATGTTTTGTGGCATGCCGGGGATTTCGGCGGAGGGGAGGATTTTGCGCGGAAGCTGGCGGAGTATAAGCCTCTGGTGGGAGTCTGTGGGAACTGTGACGGACAGGACATACGCTTCACCCATCCCCAGCACCAGTATTTTGAGCTTGAGGGAAAGAAGATCCTCATGACCCACATCGGGGGTTCCCCGGGGCATTACGACATCCGTGCCCACGCCTTGATAGACCGTTACCGCCCGGATGTATTCATCTGCGGGCACTCGCACATACTGAAGGTCATGAATGACAAGGCGAACAATCTTCTCTATATCAATCCCGGCGCCGCCGGCATCCAGGGCTGGCATGTGGTGAGGACAGCCTTGCGTTTCAGACTGGAGAAGGGAAGGCTATTCGACATGGAGGTGTTCGAGTTGCCGAGAGTTTAGAAAATTTCTTGTGAATCTTATCAAGAACGCTTCCGAGGCCGGAGCGAAAAATATCACCATCAAGGCTGGCATGGACAGGATGGAACAGACCATCATAGAGGTCGCAAACGATGGCGATGCAATCAGCAATGAGACCAGGACTGCGTTTGCGCTGATATTCAGATAGTGTTTGGCCTATTTGCCAACCTCAAGCATGTCAAAATACATGAGTCTTGTGCTGTCGTTCTCATCTGTCTGCGT
>JAGHUW010000004.1 GCA_018064625.1 Candidatus Cryptobacteroides equifaecalis
AGCTCAAGGGAATGAGCGTGCGCGATGCGCAGAAGGCTCTCAAGGAGTGGTTTGTGCGCTTCGGGATAGAGAACTGGTGGGACAAGAAGGTGGAGGAGCTCTCCAAGGGTATGGCCCAGAAGCTTCAGTTCATCACCACCGTGGTCCACAATCCTTCCCTTCTCATTCTGGATGAGCCGTTCTCCGGCTTCGACCCGGTGAACGCTGACATCATCCGCAAGGAAGTGCTGCGTCTGAAGGACGAGGGTGCGACCATCATCCTCTCTACCCACAACATGGAGTCTGTGGAGGAGCTTTGCGACAATATCGCCCTCATCAACAACAGCCGTCTCGTCATCACAGGTGGCGTCGAGGATATCAGGAGGCAGCACGGCAACAACAACGTGGAGCTGGTATATACTGATTCCGAGGGCCGCCATACCGAGGTCATGCCTGCGATGGGCGACGGAGTTTCCGTGCTCAAGTCTTATATAGACAAGGGTGTTCAGATCAACTCCTATAAGGAGCTGATGCCTAGAATGAATGATATTTTCATCAAACTTGTAAAAGGAGAGTAGCCATGAATCTGCATATTACAAATGTGATAATTACCCGCGAGTATCTTAATCGCGTAAAGAAGAAGAGTTTCCTCATCACCACTTTCCTCGTGCCGGTGCTTTTTGCCGCCTTGTGCATCCTGCCTTCCGTAATCATGGTCATGGCCAAGGAGGACAGCAAGAAGGTTGCGGTGATCGACCGTTCCGGCATTGTTGCCCAGACTCTCGAGAACTCGGAGACGGTGGAGTTTATGGTTCTGCCTGTGAATTCGTCTGTTGATTCCGTGAAGCACAATCTTTCAGACATGGGCTATGATGCGATTCTTTGCGTGTCTGAACTTGACTCCGTGAACAAGACGGTTTCTGCAGATGTCTTCTCTGTAAAGCCTCTCGGAATGGACCTCTCCGAGAATCTGGCCAACAGGATCAACAAGGCAGTGGAGAACTACAGGATAGATTCATACGGCATCGAGGGACTTGACAACATAATGAAGGAGGTCAAGTCCAACGTGCATCTGCACTCTTACACTCTTGGTGACGACGGAAAGGAGACCATTTCCGAGTCGGGAGTATTCATGATCGTATCCATGATACTGGGTATGGTGCTTTACATGTTCATCGCACTTTTCGGCGGCATGGTTATGTCCTCGGTGATTGAGGAGAAGGCCAGCCGCGTTGTGGAGGTGCTCGTCAGCTCCGTGAAGGCTACCGAGCTCATGTTCGGCAAGATCATAGGTGTTGCCCTTGTGGCTCTGACACAGTTCTTCCTTTGGATAGTGCTTACCTTCGCGATCGTGACCATCGCCGGAGCGGTTGCCGGTCCGTCCCTCATGGGAGGAACTGATCCGTCCGAGATGATTCAGTCCATGGGAGGCGTTGGCGCCGAGCAGGCTGAGGCACTCATGTCCGCTGCAGAGGAACCGGGTGAGATGTCTGCCATCCTGTCCACTCTGGGCAATCTTCCTTTTGCAAAGATCATCATCTGCTTCGTGCTCTTCTTCGTCTTCGGTTATATGCTTTACGCTTCGATTTTTGCGGCAATAGGATCCGCTGCGGAGAACGAGGGCGATACCCAGCAGCTGCAGATGCCTGTGACCGTGCCTCTGCTCATTGCTTTCTTCATCGCGATCTATGCATTCAAGGCACCGGAAAGTGCAGTTGTCTTCTGGGGATCGATGATTCCATTCACCTCTCCTATCGTCATGCTTGCAAGACTTCCTTTCGGTGTGCCTGTATGGGAGATAGCCCTTTCCCTTGTCCTTCTTATCGCCACTTTCGCAGTCTGCGCCTGGGCTTCGGCCAAGATATACAAGGTCGGCATTCTCATGTTCGGTAAAAAGTCCACCTGGAAAGATCTATGGAAATGGTTCAGACAAAGCTGATAGCCGCATCGCTGGCTCTTGTGGTTCTGGTTTCCTGCGAGCCTTCTTACAAGTGGAAGAGGTTCAATATGGATGCAAGCCGTACCGGTGTCACCTGGACAACTTCAGAGAATGTTGCCGAGTCCATAGGGACGGTCGAAGACGGAGTATATACTTCACCTAACGGAAGGCAGTTCAAGAATTGCTGTGCATCTGCCGTCGCTGCCGATATGCTTGCCGTTCAACCCCGGATGCGTGATTTGAAGCTGCCTATAGGCGTGGCCTCGGAAGATATGGTAAGGCAGGCTCCGGAATGTGCATTGAGCAATCTGCTTGTCGATGTGATGATGCGCAGGACTGCCGAAGAGACGGGATGCAAGGTCGATCTGGGCATCTTGAACTTCGGAGGCATACGTACGGACATAACCAGGGGAGATGTGCTTCTGGATGATATCTATTCCATGCTTCCGTTCAAGAATTCCTACTGTTACGTTCAGTTGAAGGGAGAGGATGTGATCCGCATCTTCGAGTTCCTTGCCAGGACACGTCCTCAGGTAATAGGAGGGGCACGGGTGGTGGTGCAGAACAGGAAGATCAAGTCTCTCGAGATTGGAGGAAAGCTTGTGGACAGGGAAGCCCTTTACGGAGTTGCCACCCTCGATTTCCTGCTTGACGGCGGAGACAGTCTGTATATTGCCAGGAATGCAAAGAAACTTATCATGACAGATATTCTTCCGAAGCAGGCCATACGTGAGTACGTAGAGACGTTGACTGCAGAGGGCAGGGAACTTGAGTACTCTGCTGATGGAAGATATGTCGTACTTGAGGATGAATAGGCTTATGAAGAGAATTCTTGTTGCTTTTTTGATTGCCGCTGCGTGCTGCGCATGCCAGCCAAGGCTTGTGATTCTTCACGTCAACGATACTCACAGCCATTTTGAACCGGTAAAGGGCGGAGATAGAGACGGACTGGGCGGCTGCATCGAGAGGGCTGCCTTCGTGGATTCCGTGCGTGATGCAAGAGGTGCGGATAATGTGCTCCTTGTCCATGCAGGAGATTTCAGCCAGGGTTCGTCATATTTCACCGAGCTTGGAGGTGTACTCGAGATGAAGGTGATCAATGACATGGGCTATGATTGCGTGACTCTCGGAAACCATGAGTTCGACAACGGCATAGAGGCCCTTTGCGAGAGACTCAAGATGCTTGAGAAGACAAAGGTGGTGTGCGCCAATCTCGATCTTTCTCCTTTTGAACTTGGCAATTACGTGACTCCATATGCCATTTTCGACAGAGGTGGCAGGAAGATAGGCATCATAGGGCTTGAGGCCGACCTGAGCACCTGTGTCTCCAAGTCGGTCAGCTCGCGTATCCCTCAGCTTGACAGGGTTGAGGTCACGAACAGATGGGAAGATTATCTCCATGATGTAGAGAAATGCGACCTGATCATGGTGCTTTCCCATCTTGGATATGAGGAGGATCAGGATCTTGCCACACATACCAGATGGGTGGATATGATTGTAGGAGGTCACTCCCATACCTTTGTTGATGGTTTTGTATATGTGAACAACAGTCTGGGTCGCAAGGTCGGAGTGATTACAGATGGCTGCTGGGGACTTCAGGTAGGTGAGATAGACGTCTACTGATCCCCCTCAGTCTTTTTCCTTATCTTGAATATGCGTGTCTTGCTCCTGTGGTAGAGGATGTCCAGGCACGCATATTCCTGTTTATTCTTGTTCTGGCGGTAACCGCTCACCACGCCTTCCATGAATCCTCTTTTCCTGATTTCATCGATGCTTATGCAGGTTCTCCCTTCCATAAGTACGCCGCTCAGTATGTTTCGGTTGTAGTTCAGTTTGTCATACATTTCATTCTTTATCCTCAGTTTCTTCCTTCGGAGACGGTTATGATAATCGTTCCTGCAGTCTGAGTCGCAGAAAAGTCTGTTCTTTCTTGTCCCGATACTCTTTCCGCAATACAGACAAAACCTTTCTTCTTCCTTTTCCATAGTGCTATCCGTTATTGATGGCAATATGCCTATTTTTTCTTAATAATTGTATGGCTCCACGAGGGGGCTTGGCTATTGTTCAAGTTTTCTTACATATGGGAAGTTTTTATGATTCTTTACTGCCATGCAAGAAACTTCCCATATTGTAAAGAAACTTCCACATTTCATGTTTGAGGGGGTCTAAGGCTTTGAAAAACAGAATTATACGATTTACTTTGCAGCGTTGAACTTAAATTCTGAAAAATGGAACAATTGAACAAAATCGAATTACGCGGTATCGTCGGGAGCGTACGCGTACAGTCATTCAATGACGCATCGGTAGCACGTATCAGCCTTGTAACCTCTCTTGCCTATAAGGACAAGGATGGAGCTCCAGTGATCGAGGAGACCTGGCATTCAATCTCCGCTTGGGAGGGGAGGGAGATTCAGAACCTGGACAAAATCAAGGTCGGGTCCAAACTCTACGTATGCGGAAGGATAAGGAACCAGAGATTCACCGGAAATGATGGTGTTGACCGTTCCGTGAATGAAGTCATGGCCAAGAGACTCTTCCTGATAGAGGATGAGGAATCTCTGAGCTGTCAGATGTAGACCTGTCACCCATAGAGTTCTTCATAAATTTAAGTTTAGACAGGTCATTACGGGGAGTGTTGGTGAGCCACTATCCTGCCGCTCCCCGTATTTTTTATCATGATGAAGCTAAGACATTTCTTAATTACATTGACACTTGCCATTGGTAGTGTCAATATGCTTGATGCCCAGAATGACAGGCACGTATCCGTTTCAACCAATGCCGTTAACTGGCTTGCTTTGGGAACGGTCAATGCCAATGTGTCAGTTGCCCTGGACAGGCACTTTTCCATTGGGGCCGGTGGCCGCTATAACCCATGGACATATGGGGCAGGCGATTCCGGAAAGCAATTGCAAATGCGTGAAAGGACGGCAACGCTGGATCTGCGATACTGGCCATGGTTCGTCTTTTCCGGCTGGTGGTTCGACGCCGGACTTCAATATCAGGAATATAACAGGGGAGGGATCTCCAGCCGCTGGACGGAAGAAGGCGACGCGTATGGCCTGACTCTTGGGCTTGGTTATACCCATATGCTGAGCTCCAGACTGAATCTTGAATTCGGATTATGGCTTTGGGGAGGTTATAAGCAATATTCGACCTATGTATGCCCTTTCTGTGGAAGGAAGGTCGAAGAGGGCGCCAAAGGATTTCTTTCTCCGGATAATGCTGCGGTGAGCCTTATTTACCTATTCTAGATCTCAATAAGATGACTGTTTCTTTTCAAAAAACGTTTTCCTGCATTCTGAAGATGGCTCTGCTCCTCATCATCCCGGGTGGCTGCGGAACTGCGGCCGTCAAGATGAAAAACATAAAAAGGGAAAAGCTTCAAGCGAACATACAGTTGCCTGCAGACCGGCAGGCAGATTTCAAGGAAATTACTCCAACCAAGGGTTCCAATGACACCATTCGTGTGACCGGTTCAAATGGAGAGGAGATGATTCTCATGAAAGCAATAAAGGATGATGATGGAGAAATGGTTGCCAATGAGGTCCTGGATGCGGCTGTTGTGACGGCGAGGTTCCGCAATGTTGCAGAGAGGCATGGAAAGATAGATCTTGAATTTGACGTTATTGTCCCGGAGTCGATGCAGGACAGGGAGTGGCAACTCACTTTCTTTCCGGATATGTTCATTCTTGAGGACAGCATAAGACTTGACCCGGTCATCATAACCGGAGCACTCTACCGCAAGAGTCAGATGCGCGGTTATCAGCAATATGAGAGATTCCTTTCATCGATTATCACTGATCCGGAATTGTTCCTGCGTAAACATGACATTGAGGTTTTCCTTCAGAGGAACTACCCCAGTCTATATGCCTTGAAGTCTGATTCTACCTTTGTTTCAGACGAGATGGTGGCTGGTGTTTTCGGGGTGTCGGAGCGCGAGGTTCTCGACCATTATACCAGGAAACTAATGAAGAAAATACATGGACATCGCGAAAACCTTAAGGGGAAGATGTACGCCAGATACGTCAAGTCCCCTATAGCGACGACAGGCATACGCCTTGATACGGTGATCAGGGATGTCAACGGGGATTTCCGTTACCGTTATGTTCAGGAGGTGATGACGAGGGCGAAACTCAAGAAAATTGACATAGTTCTCTCCGGAAAGATTGATGCATACGGTGAACTTCTGTATCATGTCCCTGCAGGTGATCCTCTGACCTTTTATGTCTCTTCCCTGTCTGCATTTGTGGATGGAACAGAACATTACAAGACCATGGTCGTAGAGAGAAAAGCTGCTGCAAACAGTGCCTGTTATATAGAGTTTGAGGGAGGGAAGGCGGATATACGTGAAGATATGGGCCACAATCTTGAAGAAATGGGCAGAATCAAGGGAAACCTGCGTCAGCTTCTCACAAGTGAGGTCTTCGACCTTGACTCGATCACTGTCACCTCCTTTGCCTCACCGGAAGGTGCTCTTTCCCTCAATGAGCGTCTGTGCCTGAGCCGTAGTCGAAGTGCATCAGATTATTTCTCGAGATTCGTCAGGGGATTGCGTGACTCGATCAAGGCCGAACGGGGACTGTTCATAAGCTTCGACGAGAAGACCGGCACGGAGACTTTGGTACGTACGCAGGGAACGGAGTCCGGGGACGGAATATCTTTCCTGTCCAGTTCCGGAGGGGAGAACTGGAGGATGCTTGACAGGCTTGTGGAAATAGATGAACAGCTGCAGCCGGAGGAGAAGGAGGAATTCCGCAGACTATGTGAAGATGTTCCGGATGTTGATGAGAGGGAATCCATTCTGAAGAAGACATCCTATTACAGGCACCTTCGCCAGGATCTTTATCCCCAACTCCGTGTGGTGAAGTTTGATTTCTTCCTGCATCGGCGTGGAATGATCAAGGATACGGTACATACTACCGTTCTGGATACAATCTATATGGATGCCGTCCAGATGTTACGTGACCGTGATTATGAAGAGGCACTCAAGATCCTTCGCCCATACAATGATTACAACACCGCGATAGCATATGTGGCCTTGGACAGGAACACTTCCGCCATGAATATCTTGAAGGATTTGCCACGGACTGGGCAGGTGAATTATATGCTCGCCATCCTTTACTCGCGTGAGGGTGATGACCAGAAAGCCGTGCAATGCTACTTTGATGCCTGCCGTCAGGATCCCGGATACGTTCACCGTGGCAACCTCGACCCCGAGATCTCCGCACTGATTAAAAAATATGATCTGAACAGGGAACCGGAAGATGAGTACGGAGACCTGGGAATGTGAACATTCATTTCTTAAACAAATTATAATTATGAAAAATTCAATTATGATGGTTGCGGCAGCCATTCTCTTTTTTGCCGCATGCAACAAGGTGGAGTCAGAGGCTCCTGTAGAGATGGAGCTTGCTGCCTCTTCAAAGATTATCGTCAATCTTGAAACCGCAGCTGCAGGTACCAAGGTGGCAAATGCCACCGATGCCAACGAGCAGAAGGTCAACAACGTTCAGGTGTATGTATTCCGCAATCACGGCGGAGAGGCAAGTGCCAACGAGATTGACGGGTCGAAACATTTTGCTACCGCAGAGTCCACAGGCTACTCTGTTGACTGCACTGTGGGTGATCGCAAGGTCTATGTCGTAGTGAACGCCAATGATGGGGCTAAGGATGTCAAGGAGGTCACCAACGAGCAGCAGCTTCTGGACAGAGTCACCAATCTTGGGGAGAACAGTCCAAGCAAACTCCTGATGATAGGCAAAAAGGATGTCAAAACAACTGCGTCCTTCGAGACAACCATCCAGGTTTACAGAATGGTCGCTGCTGTTGTGGTAGATAAGGTGAATGTGAACTTTTCGTCACCGGCGTTGCAGGAAAGCGGGACCCTTGTCATCACAGATATGTATCTTGCGAACGTCACGGGACGCAACAACTACGCCAACACAACCAACTGGTCTGCCCTCGAGTCAGCCTACTGGTTCAATCAGCTTGGAACCGATGCTGCTCGCTCAGCATGTCCTGAAACCGTGAAGGCGCTTACGCAGGAATCCGGCCTCAGCATAAGTCTCAAGCATGGACAATGCACGGAAGACGGGCAGACCCACACTTTCTACTGCTTCCCTAACAACTGTACACACGCAGAGGGTGCACCTTTCACACAGCGTGCGACCAAACTTGTTGTCAAGGCCACGCTCAACGGCAAGACGTATTACTATCCTTGCGATCTCAGTAGGGCTAATAATCAGGGAGATACCATATATGATCTCAAGGCCAATTATAAGTATCATCTGACCCTGAATATAAATAGGCCGGGATCCGAGGATCCAGATAGTCCTGTCGTAATCTCAGCGTCCACATTCCAGATCAAGGTTGAGGATTGGACCAGCGGTCAGACCTACAACTTCAGTATTTGATCAGTATTACCGGATTACAATTCGAGAAATGGACCGAATACGGCACAATATGATCATTGCAGCCTTTGGTATCGCTCTGCTGGCAGCATCCTGCTCCATCAAGGAGATCAGGACGGATTGTCCGTGCTACCTCGCAGTGGATACCGAGGGCTTCCATAATGCCGGTATGAAAAAGGCTAGGGTGAGTGTGTTCACTGAGTCCGGCCTCGTAAGCAGGGAGAGCATAGAGCTCGGTCTATTCGTTCATGAACCATATTATGTTGAGGTTCCTCGCAGGATGAACTATGTGTCCTTGGCTGCAGGATTCGGAGAGAACAGCAGTCTGAAGGGTGATACCCTCATGGTTGTTGACGGTAATATGTCCGATCCTCTGATGGCATTCTCCGGGGAGATGGCATGTCTCGGCGATAATGCGGAGATTAAGCCGGTTCCTCATAAGCAGTACTGCAAGGTCACGATTAACATTATAGGCAAGATGCCAGGAGATGATTATCCGTACAGGTATAGAATCAATTGCCCATACAGTGGCCTTGACCTGCAGACCCTCGTTCCGATAGAGGGCTGGGGGTCGTTCGTGCTCGAGGAGAACCTGCAGTCGATGATGGAGTGCCGTCTGATTCGTCAGAAAAGCACGGAACTCACTATGGATGTTCTCCGGAAGGGTTCTGAAGATGTTTGGGAGAAGATATCATCCATCAGGCTGGGAGCCAGACTTGCCCAACAGGGTTACGACTGGACGAAAGAAGATCTGGATGATGTCACCATTACAATAGACTTCTCCAAGGCTGACGTGTTCATGGAAATACAGCCATGGGTGGATGAATTCCGAGAGTATGATTCTTAAATAGCGGAAGCGGAAGAACATGAACAAGAGATTTTTTGAAAGTACAATTATTTCGAGGTTGGCGCTCTGCGCTTCCCTCATGTCTCTGTGCCTGTCGTCCTGTGTCCGTGAGGAGGCGGCATCTGACGGCCTGTCAGGCTCAGTGGAGGTGCAGTACTTAATTGCCGGGGCTGAACCATACGGTGATGAGTCGAAGTCTGTCCTTGCTGAAATTGAAGATCAGAAGATACATGACGCAATACTCGCCTTCTATGATGAGAATGGCATCATACAGGCAGAGTGCGACGCAAGCAGGAACGGTACAGTACTTCTGGATGCAAATAAGACATATGATGTCTATTTTGTTGCCAATATGTACATGCACGGAAAGCATGTCCATGCTGCTTTTGATGAGTCGGATATGCTTTCCTGGACATACAGGATGGATGGACAGCAGGGCAGGGAGAAGATCACGGACATCGCGGACCATGGCATTCCAATGGCATGGTCGCTGAAGGGATGGAAACCTTCTCAGGGTGTTATCCGGGTTGCCCCATGCAAACTCTTCAGCAAGCTTGCCCTTACGATCGATAAGGGAAACCTTGTGGGCTCGCAGACAGTTGTGGAGATACTGAACCTGAAGGTTCGCAGCAACGTCGTCCTGAAGCCCTTTGAAACGGCTGTGGCGGCCCAGTCCTCTGCCGATATGACGGAGACAGGTATAGACTATGCCGGAGGAACGATAGCTTCCGGGGACGATGACATGCGTTTTGTCGTCTATGTCCCGGAGAACATGCAGGGTAATCTGAATGGCGGCAATTCCGCGTCCGTGGACAAGAGACCGTCCCTTGAAAGGGAACCGATGTGCTCACGCGTAACATGCAAGGCGAAGGTGGCAGCACCCAATCTTTCCGTAGATGCTGACTATCAGTTCTACATAGGCAAGGACGCCTCGCAGAACTACGACCTTGAAAGGAACTGCCTCTATGACGTCACCATGACCCTCGACCCTGAGCACATCTTCAACCCTACCTGGCAGGTTAATCCTTCCATCACTGCGGACAGCAGGAGCATAGCCCTCTGTCATCCGGTGAGCGGGGAACAGCTGCAGGAGGTGGACCAGGTGCTTGCTGTGAGGGTAAACCGTCCTGCGAGGTTCCGTCTCAAGGTGAACGGACTCGACGCCCTGGAAGCCGTGAACGTAAACCCGGACAACAGGTCAGCAAAGTTGGATAAGGCCTACTGGAGTTCGGATGCCTACTGCCCGGACAAGAGCAAGGCCACGGTCTTCCAGACCCTCACCGACAACGGTATCACCCTTACGATGGATCCGTCAACGGGAGTGTTCAAGGCTGAGGTGACGGACCCGACGAAATTCGTACCTGGCAAGGATATAGAGGCCAGATTCTGGCTGATGCCCGACCGCAAGAAGGAGGTCAACGTGATCTTCAGGACCCTGGAGCCGATGTCATTCTCCATGGATACTCGGAATTTCTATTTCGGCATGAAGCGCGAAGTTATTCTCAGCGGTTTCTGCGGGAATGTGAAGCTCAAGTCCAAGCCTGGGGATGACTACCAGCTGCGAATCCGCAACACCGAACCCGTAGTCGGGGATGAGTACTTCATTACCGAGGATGGCGTGCAGGGAACAGGAAACTGTGTATCTGTGTATGCATACTATTATGCAGACAGTTATACGCTTACCGTCACCTCCGATGACGAGCTTAATGACTCCGGCTTCGAGCCGAGCAAGACCTTCGATATCCTGAAGCCTGTCCTGAAGATGGAAAGGCCGGTGTTGTTCGTCCCTATCGACGGTGAGGCCCGTGACCCTAAACCTTACTACTCCACCTCTTCCGGTACAAGGATACCTGACGAAGACTTTGATGCACAGGTGTATGAGCAGTGCCTCAAACCTGCCTATACAATCTCTTACTCGAAGCCTGCATATTCAGAATGCCTTACCGTTGGAAGCGTCGGAAGCACCTACGGGCCGTACATCTGTAAGATGCCAGAGAAGGCTACCTTCCCTACGACTGCCTTCAAACTTGCTGACGTAAGATTAAAGTCCAAGGTTGGTGGGATAGAGTGCGCGAACATAGGGGAGATCAGGACGGCATATCCTCATTGGGATAATAATAGAATACCGTTTGAGGACTTTACAAGCACTTACTTCAATACCTATAAGAACGACGGTACCTGGCCGACTGTGGAAGGAACCAAGGTAAAGATGTTTCTTGAGGAATGTACCCATACAGAGTTCCTGCCGACCTCCGGATATCTTCATAATATTCGCGGTTCCAGGATCGCCATCAAGGGAGACAGGACTCATGGGGTTTCTCTTACCAATGCATGCGACGTATTCTTTGAGTATGCTCCGAGGGCCAGGGACCTTGTGGACTCCGGGCAGGCGGGCGACCCTCTTGAGGCTCCTTACGGACCTCTCACGTTTAGCTTTAATATCAGGAACATCCATTCCGGAGAGACGTTCGGAGAGATGCCTGGAGGACAGGGACTCGTGGGTAAATCGTTCAGTCTGAGTTATGTAGCTGATGAGGTGGCTTATCTTGCGGCAAAGGCTCATCAGACGGATGCCGATATGTATTACGGAAGCCCGCTTTCCATCATGTACGCAAAGGAGATCTACGGTACGACGCTGGATGAGGCGTTTCATATGCATCCTGTGACGAAGGGCTTCTTCATCGATCCGAATACAGGTCTTTATGACACATTCGCCAGTACGATGCCTTTCTCCGGATGGACATCGATTATTGCAGGTGCATTCTACTATGGAGCACAGACAAGCCACTCGTGGAATGAGTTCAGGGATGTTGCCTGGACCAGGTATCTCTGCGAGACGAAGATTCCGGAATACAATCGCGGGGCGTTGAGCTCCACATACGGTTGGCCGAAATCCATGTCTTTTTACGGGGGAGATCCTTCAGGTCCCGGGACACTTCTTCCTGATATCTATTACAATCTTCATGCATATCCGAACCTTGATATTTACTTTACTCTGACGATCTCTCATATGCCGAAGATCATCGACTGGGAATTCATGGAATAGATCTGGATAGATTACTACTAAGAAAAGGCCCTAACCTCACGGTTGGAGCCTTTCCTTTATTGATTTATATCTTTAATTATCCCACCAAGGCTTCTCGCCCTTGAACCAGTATGGTTTCGCATAGAACCATCTTTGACGTTCTTTCGATAACTCATCGTCATGTTTGATGTTTACCATTGCCACACCATTCCATTTAGCCCACTCCTCGTCTTCTATTGGACGTGTCTGGTCCCTCTCGTCAAATACCTTTATCACCGCCCAATAGTAGCAATCCTCTCCATTCTGTTTGAAGGAGAAGCCTATAAAATCAAACGGATCGGTCGTCCCCAGAGGTGTGAAGATATTCCTGTTGAAAATCAGTGATTTTCTGTAACGTATGTCTGAAGGCTTAAGCTTTCTGGCATACTTGCCGTCACGGAAATCCTTGTACTTGTCTGCGTCAGGGCCTTCGAAATATATGCCTTTTCTCGGGTCATTTATCACATCTATTACTGACTTGAAGCACCAGTCCTTTCCTATGGGCGCCATCCATCGGAACTCCGGATTCGCCCTTGAGTTGAACTCGTGATAATTGAGTATGTTGTTGGTCTGCGGAAAGTAGTTGTCTGAAAGGTCATCCTCACCCAGATTCGAATAGGTCTGATTGGTGCAGACAGGGTCAGCGATGAGGGTGAGCTCACAGTCTGGGGTGGCGTTGCGGGGGACGGTCCCCACTATCTCGTACTTTGTCATCCTCTCAACATCGAACAGTCTTCCGGCGTGGTCGTATGTGGACCAGTTCTTGAATATCTCATCCTTGAGAAGCTGACCTGTGTAGGGGCTCGCCCAGTAGCTTATAAGTTCTTTGCTTGATGGATCATATTCCTTCTCCAGCGGCATGGTGTGCATAAATCCAAGGAAAGAGGTCTGCATCCTATGGATGATCGGGTAGCCGTTGGTGTTCTTCCATCCCGAACAGAGAGCCACCTTTACCGTGGCCCAGTTCTCGACCCCCATCTCGGTAATGCTCTTCCAGGCACCACGGCGCAGATAGAAGTCGTCTCCGTCAAGCCTTATGAGGATAGCCTCGCAAGGAACGGAGGCGCGTGCCTTTACGCGGATGACTTTCTGCTTGCGGAGCTCGCCGCTGCCGTTCCAGAGGGTGATGTCCGTCTCGCCGTCGCCCTTGTAGACGAGGTGGTAGTCGCGGTCGCTGTCCCTCATGATGTCAACGCAGACGCTTCCGCTGGCGCCGTTCACATTTTCGCTTGTCTCGAAGCGTATTGTGTTGTATGGTGTCTGGATGATCTCCACGACGTCGGGCTCAACATCGAACACCTTGCCGGACCCTATGGCTCCCACGCGGGTGTAGCTGGCCTTGGCATCAGCGATGTCCGAGCTTACGTCGGCATAGAAATAATAGACCGAGTCCTTGTCGGCACCGGGCTGCTCGTCGCACAGAACGACACTGAACGCCTTTCCGGGGAGGTCTTTTTCCTGAGGATTGTTGGGGTTTATTTCGGTTTTGGAGCAGGCTGCCAGGCTTGCCAGCACTGCAAACAACGCTCTTGCGTCAAGAAGTCTTTTGTTTTTCATAGCTTTGTATTATTTGCGTAAAAGTAACAAGAATAAAGTAAATAAATTCGTGAAAGGAATAAAAAACGTAAATTTGTGGGATAAAGAATTTTCAACTTCACAGTTATGAGAACAATCAAGACTCTGGCCATCATCACACCATCGGCTATGCTGCTTTCCTGCACGCCCAAGGCTCATAAAATGAACTTCTCCGCTCTGAATACTCTTGTGACCGTGGAAAACGGCATGATCACCTGTATCAACCGCCGATGGATTCCATAGCAATGAACAGCGATATTCAAATAACAACAGCTTCGATCAAGGATATTCCTTTGATACGCAGCATGGCAGATGACGTGTTCCGGGCAACCTACAAGGACATCATCAGTCCATCCCAGATGGAATACATGATGCAGTGGATGTACTCTGAGGAGAGCCTTGAAAAACAGATCTGCGGCGACGGCAAGGCTTTTTTCATAGCCCGCAAGGCAGGGGAGCCCTGCGGATATGTTTCCGTCGAGTTCGAGCGCATGCTTGAAGACGGCAGGAAACTCTTCCATCTCCAGAAGATATATGTGCTCCCTGCATTTCAGGGAAGCGGGGTGGGTCAAGCGCTGTTCAATCACATTCCGGCCTATCTTAAAACCATCTGTACCAATCCTTTCCGCATAGAGCTGAACGTCAACAGGAACAACAGGGCCGTAAGTTTCTACGAACGTATGGGAATGACCCGTGACCGTCAGGGTGATTTCCCTATAGGAGACGGTTTCTTCATGACGGATTACATCTATGCCCTTGACATAAATGATCAGGAAATCCACAATCAGTGATCCGGTTTCAAATACTGCGGAATCATCCATCTGCTGGACGGCTCTCCGCGTCTGGCCTATTAGAAGATCATTATTTGACAGTCCAGGAAATCTTACTGTATGCCAGCTCAGCCTTGGCAAGGGCGGCTTCCACACTTTCAGCGCGCGCAAGCACCACGCCCATGCGCCTGTGTCCGTGAACTTCAGGCTTGCCGAAGAGGCGTACCTGTACGTCCTCGATTGCCAGAGCATCTTCAAGGCCGCTGAACTCCACCTCTGTGCCGTCGCCTTCTACGACTATTGCCTTTGAGGCTGACGGGCCGAAGAAATTCACCTTAGGGATAGGCAGGCCAAGGATTGCACGTGCGTGCAAGCCGAACTCGCTGAGATCCTGGGAGATCATAGTGACCATACCGGTATCGTGCGGGCGAGGGGAGACCTCGCTGAAAAGAACGTCATCACCGCAGACGAACATCTCCACACCGAAGATGCCGTATCCGCCAAGGGCGGCGGTAACCTTCCCGGCAATGTCCTGCGCCTTGGCAAGGGCTGCGTCGCTCATAGGCTGAGCCTGCCATGACTCGCGGTAGTCTCCGTCCACCTGATGATGGCCTACAGGGTTGAGGAAGGTCGTTCCGGCGCTGTGGCGCACGGTAAGCAATGTTATCTCATAGTCGAACTTCACGAATCCCTCTACGATAACCTCTCCGGCACCGGCCCTTCCGCCTTCCTGGGCGTAGTTCCATGAGTGCTCGATGTCCGCCTCGGACTTCACCACGCTCTGGCCGTGACCGCTGGAGCTCATGATAGGTTTCACCACGCATGGCATGCCCACTTCCTTCACCGCAGCCTCGAATTCCTCGCGGGTCTTGGCAAAACGGTATGGGGAGGTCTTCAGACCGAGGGTTTCGGCAGCCAGCTGGCGTATGCCCTTGCGGTTCATGGTGAGTCTTGTTGCGTTCGCTGTCGGGATTACGTTGAATCCTTCGGCCTCGAGCTTTACGAGGGTGTCTGTGGCAATGGCTTCGATCTCCGGGATGATGAAGTCAGGCTTCTCGGCCCTTATGATTTCCTCGAGCCTTGTCCCGTCCAGCATTGACAGGACGTAGGATCTGTGTGCCACCTGCATTGCAGGGGCATTCTCATATTTGTCGAGGGCAATCACCTCCACGCCATAGCGCTGGAGCTCTATTGCCACTTCCTTGCCCAACTCTCCTGATCCGCAGAGTATGGCTTTCTTACCCACTGAGGTAAGAGGGGTTCCGATCTTTACCATCCCTATCTTATTTTACTGTCGCAGTACAGGCATCTCACGGTGCCGTCCGCTGTCTGGTGGAACAATCTTGTCACGTTTTCATGGTTGCAGATGCACTTCACGTTCTTGCACCTGTAATCATTGGATGTGAAGCTGAGAGGACGTCCGTCCGGCATGTCGTGTTCCGGGTCGTTCTTCCATTTCAAGAGGCTGTATATCAAGGCCATCCTGACGTATTTTCCGTTTCCTACCTGGCGGAAGTATGCTGCACGAGGGTCTGAGTCCACATCCTGTGCTATCTCGTTCACGCGAGGCAGAGGGTGAAGCACAGCCATCTTTTCCTTGGCCTCCTTCATCTTTTCTGCATTCAGAACGAAGCTGTCCTTCACGCGGTCGAACTCTTCCTCGTCAAGGAATCTTTCCTTCTGCACTCGGGTCATGTAGAGGACGTCGAGCTCTCCAATCACCTCTTCAAGTGTGCTTACTTCCTTATAGTCTATTCCCTTGGCCTCACATACATCCTGCTTGATGTAATCCGGCAGCCTGAGCTCGTCCGGTGCAATGAGTACGACCTTGATGCCATCGTAGCGTGAGAGTGCCTTGATGAGGGAGTGCACAGTGCGTCCGAAGCGCAGGTCTCCGCAGAAGCCAATGGTGATGTTGTCTATGTGACCAAGTTCCCTCTTGATGGTAAGGAGGTCTGTGAGAGTCTGGGTAGGGTGGCTGTGAGCTCCGTCTCCGGCGTTGATGATAGGCACTCCGGAAACTGTGCTGGCAACCAGCGGAGCGCCTTCCAGAGGGTGACGCATCGCAATAATGTCAGCGAAGTTCTCCACAACTCGGACAGTATCCGCAACTGTCTCTCCCTTGCTTACGGAAGAGTTGCTGGCATCCGAGAATCCGAGGACGTTCCCGCCCAGCTCCATCATGGCTGATGTGAAGCTGAGTCTGGTCCTGGTGGAAGGCTCGTAGAACAGGGTGGCAAGCTTGTGGTATTTCAGGCAGTCCTGGTATTTCTCAGGATGTGCGATGATATCCTCTCCAAGGGCGACGATCTCGTCCGTCTCCTGCTTGGTGAGGTCTGTAGGGTCGATAAGATGCTTCATATTATTTGATCCAGCTTTCGTCTGATGGATTGTTTCTGAATTTGAGAATGCGCTCCTTCCATTCCGCAGCGATGCGTCCCTGCTCGACTGCTACGTCCACAAGGGCGTCGAGATTGCTGAGAGAGTAGTTGGTCACGTTAGCTGCAGCCAGCCTGTCAAGGCCTTTCTGCATGCCGTAGGTGAAGATGCTCACTACGCCCAGAACCTCTGCTCCGGCCTCACGAAGGGCTTCCACTACATCGATGCAGCTTCCGCCTGTGGAGATGAGGTCTTCGATGACCACAACCTTAGTCCCGGGCTCGCAGCGTCCCTCGATCTTGTTGTTGCGTCCGTGGCTCTTGGCCTCTCCACGTACATAACCCATTGGAAGACCGAGTATGGAAGCGGCAATCGCAGCATGTGCGATGCCGGCGGTACTTGTTCCCATAAGTGCTTCAGCCTGAGGGAATTTCTCACGTACCTTGTCTGCAATGGCCTGTTCTACGACTGTACGTGCCTCGGGAGCCGAGAGTACAAGTCTGTTGTCGCAATAGATAGGGCTTTTGATACCGCTGGCCCATGTGAACGGTTCCTCAGGACGGAGGAATACTGCTCCGATGCTGAGCAATGCTTCTGCTATTCTCTTTTCCATATGCTAGTCTTCAAGAAATTCCTTTACACAACGTTCGTATGCTGCAACAGGGTCTGCCGCAGCGGTTATAGGACGGCCTACAACGATGAAGTCTGAGCCGATTTCCCTTGCGCGGGCCGGGGTGGTGATTCTCACCTGATCGTCTGCCGCAGAATCTGCGAAGCGTATGCCCGGAGTTACGGCGATGAACTCACTGCCGCATCTTTCCTTAATCATGCCTGCCTCGAGAGGGGAGCATACGACTCCGTCGAGTCCTGCAATCTTCGCATTCTCAGCGTACTTGGCTATGGTTCCCTGCATGTCGCAGTCTATGAGCAGCTCGCTGCGCATCCTTTCCTCGCTGGTGGATGTGAGCTGGGTCACGGCAATGAGAAGAGGTCTTGTGCCGTCTTCCCTTGTAAGGCCTTCAAGCGCAGCCTTCATCATATCCACCGTGCCGGCAGCATGTACATTGGTCATGTCCACGTCAAGGGCTGAAAGCACCTTCATGGTCTTGCGCACGGTGTTTGGAATGTCATGCAGCTTGAGGTCCAGGAAGATTCTGTGGCCTCTTGCCTTGATCTCCCTTACGATGGAAGGACCGGCAGAGTAGTAGAGCTCCATGCCAATCTTTACGAAAGGCTTGCTGCTACATCCTGAGAATTTGTCCAGGAATGCGAGAGCTTCAGCTGGGCTGCCGAAGTCGCAGGCAATGATTACATCTTTCATATTATACCTATTATTTCGTTCAGATCATTGATTTTCAATTCATTCATGAGCAGTGGAAGCTCCTCGCAGATTTCCTTGCATACGTATGGGTTCCTGAGGTTCTCCGCTCCCACCTGTACGGCGGTGGCTCCGGCCATCATCATCTCAATTACGTCGGCTGCACTGGAAACACCTCCGCATCCCATGACAGGGATGCTTACTGCATGCCTTACCTGATTCACCATCCTCACGGCAACCGGGAATACCGCCTTTCCGGAAAAACCTCCCATCCTGTTGGCCAGGACAGGCTTGCGGCTCTTTATGTCTATCCTCATGCCGAGTATGGTATTGATGAGCGTGAGTCCGTCGGCTCCTGCACCCTCGCAGGCTCTGGCAATCTCCGCTATGTCTGTCACGTTAGGGCTGAGCTTCACAAAAAGAGGCTTGCTGCAGACCTTGCGGACTGCGGCTGTCACCTCGGCGGCGGCAGCGGCGGATGTCCCGAAGGCAAGGCCTCCTCCGTGCACGTTAGGGCAGCTGACGTTCACCTCCACTATGTCTATGCCTTCGCACGCGGAAGCCTTCTCCGTGCAGTGCACGTATTCCTCCACGCTGAATCCGCTGACATTGGCGATGATGGCTCCGTCAAAGCGCTCGCGAAGCGCCGGCACTTTCTCTCCCACAAGGACGTCTATGCCCGGATTCTGCAGGCCGACGGAATTGAGCATGCCGGACGGGGTCTCGGCGATGCGCGGGCATTCGTTGCCGAAGCGCGCCTCCCTGGTGCTTCCCTTGAGGGAAATGCCTCCCAGGACATTGAGGTCATAGACTTCCGCCATCTCAAGGCCAAAGCCGAAGGTTCCGCTTGCCGGAACCACTGGGTTCTTCAGCGAGACTCCGCAAAGATTCACTTCAGTTACCATATAATCTCCTCCTTTTTGAATACAGGTCCGTCGGCGCATATCCTTTTCGCGCCTTTTGTGGTGTGGCAGGTGCAGCCGTAGCAGATTCCGCAGCCGCATCCCATCCTTTCCTCGAGGCTGGCCTCCCCGGGAATGTCAAGACTGTTGCATACAGCCTTCATCATCACCTTTGGACCGCAGGTGTAGAAATAATCGAAGTCATTTTCAAGCGAGGCAATCACATCCGTGACGAAGCCTTTGGTCCCGGCGGAACCGTCGAGTGTGGCAATGTGCACCTCTGCCCCCAGCAGTCTGTATTCGTCTGCCAGAATCATGTCATCGTATTTGTTGAAGCCGAGCACCACTGTGACATCGTGGCCGCAGAGCAGCAGTTCCTTCACGAGGGTGAAGGCTGGTGATGCACCAAGACCTCCGCATACCACGAGGGCTTTGCCTTTGCAGGCAGATGCGTTGAATCCGTTGCCAAGGCCTGTAAGGATGTCCAGGCTTTCTCCGGCCTGCATTCTGCTGAGTACATCCGTTCCGTTTCCTACAACCTTGTAGAACAGGATCATGCTTTCACTGTCCCATTTCTGGGCTGCTATCGGGCGCCTGAGGAAGAAGCCATGGATCGCAAGGTCCACGAACTGGCCTCCGCGCTTCATCTCTGAAGTGTCGCCGTCCAGCACCAGTCTGTAGACATGGTCGGCCACGGCTGTGTTCTCTCTGATAATGAACTTGCTTTGTTTCATCAAATATCTGACTTGTAAATGGTTTTTCCGTCATGGACAGTATGCACACAGCGTCCGTAGACGTTCCATCCGTCAAACGGTGTGCTGTGTCCCTTTGATACGAACTTTCCGCTGTCTATGGTCCATATGGTATCCAGGTCGAACTCGGCCCAGTCATTCTCTGACAGGCCCAGCTTGAAACGCCTGCGAGGCGCGTAGCTCATCAGTTCCACCAGCTTGTCCAGGCTGATGATGTCCTGCATCACCAGACCGGTGTAGAGCAGAGGGAAGGCTGTCTCAAGGCCGACGATGCCCATGGCGCTGCCGGCAAGGCCCTTGCCTTTCTCCTCGGCGCTGTGCGGAGCGTGGTCGGTCGCTATCATGTCTATTGTGCCGTCGCAGATGCCCTCGATGAGGGCTGCGCGGTCTTCGTCGCTACGAAGCGGCGGGTTCATCTTGAATCGGCCCTCTTCCTGGAGGTTGTCGTCACAGAGCAGCAGATAGTGGGGGCCCGTCTCGCAGCTGATGTTCACGCCGCGGTCCTTGGCGCGTCTGATAAGGTCCACGCTCTCCTTTGTGGATATGTGGCAGACGTGGTAGGCGCAGCCTGTTTCCTCGGCGAGCCTGATGTCTCTTGCAATCTGGCCCCACTCGCTTTCCGAGCAGATGCCCTTGTGTCCGTGCGCGGCTGCATAGCGTCCGTCATGGATGTAGCCTCCGCGCAGCAGCTCGTTCACCTCGCAGTGAGCGGCCAGTATTGCGCCCTCTTCGGCTATCTTCTCCATGGCCTTGCGCATCATCTCCTCGCTCTGCACGCCGCTGCCGTCGTCAGAGAAGGCTACGGCCTTGCCCTTGAGGGCAGCCACATCCACGAGCTCCAGGCCTTTGCGGCCCACGGTGATGCTGGCATACGGGCGCACGTCTATGACTGCATCCCTGTCTATGATGTCCTGCTGAACCTTCAGATGCTCAGGGCTGTCCGGCACGGGGTCAAGATTTGGCATGGTGCATACGGTGGTGTAACCCCCTGCGGCGGCAGCCATGCTTCCGCTGCGTATGGTTTCCTTGTACGAATAACCCGGTTCACGAAAGTGCACGTGAACATCTGCCAGAGCTGGACATCTGAATAGACTCATGCTTGAAAAATCCTATGTCTTTATTCAAAAAAAGACGGCCCCGAAAAGCCGTCATTTAACCCTTGAGCCACTCACGAGGCTCGAACTCGCGACCTGCGCGTTACGAATGCGCTGCTCTACCGACTGAGCTAAAGTGGCAATCTTTCTACAAAGATAGGATTATTTTGTAAAACCTGCAAGAGCTTTGTCCTTATGCTTCCTTTTCTGGTTTATAAGTAAGGTTTATCAATATTGAACCCACCAGTGCGGATGCAATGGAGCCCATGAGCACTGCAATCTTTCCCGCATTTCGCAGATGCATCATGATGTCTGGAGTCTGCTCGCCGAAGGAAAGGGTGTCCACGAATATGGACATGGTGAATCCTATTCCTCCGAGGCATGCTACGGCGAAGAAAGTGGCCCAGTTGGTCTTCTCCGGCATGGCTCCGGCCTTGAGCTTTATCGCTATCCAGCTGAACAGGGTGATTCCCAGAGGCTTGCCCACAACGAGGCCGAGGAAGATACCCAGACCCACACCACCGAGGACTGAATCCACAGTGAAGATGTTGAAGTATGAGAGATCCGGAATCTCCACACCTGCATTGGCAAGGGCGAAGAGAGGCATGATCACAAAGTTTACCCACGGGCTGAGGTGATGCTCAAGCCTGTAGCTCATGTCCATGCTGTCCTGGGCTATTCCGTGCAGTCTTCTGAGGAAGTGCTTCTGAGGGCCGTTAGGGAAACCCTCGCCGTCCTCGAGCTCGTTGAATTTGTCAAGAAGGGCGATGTAATGGTCTCTCTTGTGGTAGTACTGTGCCTTGTTGTACCTTGGCTTGGAAGGGATGAGGAAGGCCATTACCACTCCGCTCATTGTTGCGTGGATTCCAGAATAGTAGAACAGGACCCATACTATGAAGGCCATCAGGAGGTAAGGGAACATGTGCTTTTCCCCAATGGACCTCATGAGAAGTGTGAAGAGGATCACAGCTATGGATATGCCCAGGAGGGTGAAGTTTATGCTGCCTCCGTAGAAGAATGCAACTACCAGGATGGCGATCAGGTCATCGGCTATGGCAAGGGCGGTAAGGAATACCTTCATTGAGACAGGGACCTTCTTTCCCAGAACGGAGAGTATGCAGACCACGAATGCGATATCCGTTGCCGTAGGAATTCCCCATCCGCTTCCGGCCGCTGTGCCGTGGTTGACGAGGGTATAGATCAGCGCCGGCATCACAACACCTCCGAATGCGGCAATCACAGGAAGCATGGCCTTCTTAGGTGAGGAAAGTTCGCCGAAGGCTATTTCCCTCTTGATCTC
>JAGHUW010000159.1 GCA_018064625.1 Candidatus Cryptobacteroides equifaecalis
TATTGCAAAGTATTCAGAATCAGGGAGGTGCTGCCATTGAACAGAGCCGGGATGAAAGAGGCCGGGACAAAGTATCCGAAGGCGGAGCTGAGTGCCAAAAACATCCCTATGACCAGCGACGAACTACGCAAAAGGCTGGGATGCAAATCGGGTGGAGACATCCACATATTCGGAATCTCCACCCGTAAGGAAAAACTGCTTCTCATCTGCGAGAGGCAGCACAAAGAATCTTAATTCAGCAGCTTTCTGGTCCAGAAGTCCTGCTCCTCCTCAAGATCGTGCTTCCTCTGGGCACCGCGGTAACCGTGCATGGCGTCCGGATAGATCATGAACTCGAAATGCACTCCGGCCTCCTGAAGGGCCTTCACGAGCTGAAGGGTATTCTGGAAATGCACATTATCGTCGCCCGTGCCGTGGGTGAGCCTGAGATTCAGATTCATACCCTCCTTCACATAATTGAGCACAGTAGCCTTGGCATAGCCATCCGGATTAGCCTCGGGAGTATCCATGAAACGTTCTGTATAGACGGAATCATAAAGGGTCCAGTCATACACACCGCCTCCTGCGATACCGCAGCTGAAATACTCAGGATAACGCATCACAAGCATGCAGGTGGTGGTTCCGCCAAAAGAGAAACCGGTCACGCCTATCCTGTCTGCACGCACGAAAGGCTTCTCCTGCATATACTTTGCCCAGGCAATATAATCCTCAAGCTCGATAACCGTCATCTGCTTGAAAGCCTGATCCATACCGCGACGTCCGTTCTCGCCGGAAGAACGCGGGTCAACCACCATGTAGATGATGCCATTCTCGTAGCACCACTGGTTCGAAGCATCCCTCGAGCCCCAGTAATCACGCACATACGGAGTGCCAGGGCCGCCATATACAGTCATAATCACAGGATACTGCTTTGAGGCGTCGAAACCCTTTGGATAATTCACAAGACCGTAAAGGTCGAAGCCGTCATTCTGAATCTTCACAAGCTCAGGAGCCGGCCTGTAAGCACTCTTATCAAGTTTGTCCGCAGTATCAATGACAAGCTTCTCCCAGGCATGATAACCGTTGAAAGACTCGATGACAACGGTCTTCCACGGAGTTGCCGCCGTAGAGAGTTCCACGGTAAAGGATGAACCGTTCTCTGAAAGGACAGGATTGCGGGCATAAAAATCCGGATTCGTCAGATCCACGATAACTCCCTTGGCATCAGCCCTGTAAAGGGTATAATGCACAGGATTGTCCCTCTTGGCCACGAACCACACATTTCCCTTCTCGTCGGCCTTGATGATCTGGACGCCCCAGTTGGGACCGTCCGTCACCCTCTTGAAAGTTTTGCCGTCATAGGAAAGGAAGTAAATCTGCTCCCAGCCGGTCTCAAAGCTGCGTGCGAAATAAAGTCCCTTCTTGGTGAAATAGATACCTTCCAGGAAATCGATCCAGGTAGAATAAGACTCGGTGTAGATGAGCTTCTTGATGCCGCTGACGGCATCCACGCTGTACAGGCCGAGCTGATTCTGGCGGCGCGGCTGCCTCTGCACGAAGAAACTGCGGCTGTCGGCCCCCCAGAAAGGTGTGCCGAAGTACTGCTCCCCCACCTCGAAGTCTGCCCAGACAGTGCTGCGCTTTTCACCCTCCTCAGGGTAGAGGTCTATGATACCCACCCTCACGTCCGGGTTCCTCTGGCCAGCCTTAGGGTAGCGGGTCAGATTGAGGCTGCCGTTCTGGCCGCCGGCGGAGTAGATGGGAAACACCGGAACCCTGTCGTTGTCGAAACGGAAGAAGGCGAGCTTCCTCGAATCCGGGCTCCACCAGAAAGCCTTGTACCTTGACTGGCGTCCGAAGATCTCCTCATAATACACCCATGAGGCGTAACCATTTGACACAGTGGAAGAACCGTCAGATGTAAGACGTATCTCCTCCCCTCCCTCGAGGGCGCGTATCCAAAGGTTCCCATCACGCGTGAAGGCCTCATACTTTCCGTCCGGAGACTTGGTTACATTCTGATCGTTGGCGGCTGCCAATGTGCAGGCCAGCATCAGGGCCAGTCCTGCGATAATTCTCTTTATCATCATTCAAAAAATCTATCGTTGAAATTAACCAGATACACCTTCTCGACCGCTCGGGTAAGTGCCGTGTAAAGCCACTTGAGGTCATCGACCGTCTGCTCGTCCTGCCAGAAAGGACAGTCTATGAAGACACAGCTCCACTGTCCGCCCTGAGACTTGTGACAGGTTATGGCCTCTGCATATTTAAGTTGGAGGGCGTTGAAGTACTTGTCTTCACGCACCGCCTCCCAGATCTTCTTCTTGGTGCCCAGATGGGCATAGTCTGCACTCACACCCGCATACAGGGCGTTCTGCTGCTCGTATGTGAGCGACGCAGACTCAGACTCCAGGGTATCCAGACACACCTTCGCCTTTATCTCCACATCATCGTAATCCGGAAAAAGAAGGGTCGCATCCGCGAAATGAAGGCCGTAACGGTCCTCATAGCCCCCTATCCTGCGGAGATAGGCTATATCTCCGTTGGCAATGTAATCCATGCCCTTCACGTCCTCCACAAACTGATAGCAGTTCTTGACTATCATCAGCTTGTCGTCCCGCACCAGGCGCTCCTCCTTGAACTGCACCGTGGAACGTATCCCGGCGTTATAGCGTATGGCGCGCTTGTTCGAGCGGCACAGCACAACCGTCTCATCCTCGCCGTAGCGGGAGTACGCATCGGAAAGAGTATCTATCAGCTCGCCTCCCGTAATCCTCTGCACGTCAGGGAAACCCTTGACACTTAGGCAGATGCGCGGTTCAGCGGACCAGTCGTCCGTGGCAATCTGCTCGCGCAGGCGGGTAGCGTTGAAGAGTATGCCCGATTCCTGCGCCTGGCGCACCACGCTCGTGAGCTGGGAGAAACGCACGCCCCCGAAACCCTCCATGAACTCGCGGGACAGCGCAGGAGAGGCGTCGAGCCCCACCGGAGGCAGCTGCGCAGCGTCACCTATAAGCACCAGTCGGCAGTCGGCCCCGTTGCGGACAAAGTTCACAAGGTCCTCGAGGAGGTTGCCTGTGCCGAAGAGGGCCGATCCCTCCCTGGCCATGCTGTCTATGCCTATGAGCGAGACCTCGTCGACCACGAAAAGGGAGGATTTCGCCTTGTTCGGGGCGAGTGAGAACTGCCCGTAGCCGTCTGAGCCGACGGATTTCTGGCGGTAGATGTGCTTGTGTATAGTATAGGCCTGACGGCCGGAGATCTGCGAAAGCACCTTGGCGGCACGCCCTGTGGGTGCCAGCAGCACGGACTGGGTACCAAGCTCGCGCAGGGCCCTTATGACGGCCGAGATGGCAGTGGTCTTGCCGGTGCCGGCATAGCCGTTGACGACGAGTATGTCCGCGTCGTCACAGGTCACGAACTCGGCAACGTCATGGAAAAGCCCGTCCTGGCAGGGCGTAGGCTCCACCTTGAACCACTTGAGAAACTCTTTGTAAAGGTATTCCGCCCTTCCCATCACACCCTCCGTCTGTCAAAAATCATGGCAGCGACGGCCAGTGCAGGATAGATTTCCACGCGACCGAGGTACATGTCGATAGAGAATAGGAATTTCGCCGCGGCGGAGATTCCATTGAAATTGCCCATCAGCCCCATGCTTCCCACGGCCGGCCCCACGTTTCCGAGTGAGCTGACGGACGCGGCAAAGGCATTCTGGTTGTCTACGCCGAGCAGAAGGCTCATGCAGATCGAGATGCCCAGTATGATGGAATAGAGGCTGAGATACAGTATATGCGGATAGGCGTCCTTGCCGTGAAGAACCTTCTTGCCAAGATGCAGCTCATTTACAGCCGTAGGGTGAAGTGTGCGGGCAACCTGATTGATGAAGGACTTGAGGAAGACCAGAACCCTGTCCACCTTGACACCGCCGGCAGTGGAACCTGCACAGCCGCACATGAGGGAGAGCAGAACTATGAAGATGTTTATGCTCATAGGCCACGGAGCATTGTCCGTTATGGCGAATCCTGTTGTGGATGATGCGCATAGTGTCTGGAAGGAACTATACCACAAAGCCTGGCCGAAGTTGTCTACAAAGCCGTTGATGCGCAGCATAGTTGCAACGATGAGGGCCACTGCGACAAGCACGCTGACATAAAACTTGACCACGGGGTTGTTCATAGGCTTGAGAGAGCGTGTGACAACCGTCATGTAAACCAAGCCGAAGTGCAGGGAGGTCACGAACATGAAGACCATGGTCAGGCCCTCGATGAGTCTGGAGTCGAAGGAGGCGATGGACAGGTTCCTTGTGCTGAAGCCTCCCGAGGCGCATACGCTCATGGCATGGCAGATTGCATCGAAGAACGGCATACCGGCAAGCAGATAGGACACGAGCGCAACAAGGGCAAGGGTCAGATAGACGTAAGCGAATATGTAAACCGTCTTGTTGGCTCTTGAGGAATAACCCACCTTGGAGAGCGAAGAAAGCTCCATATTGGTGAGTCTCAGCTTCATAGGGCTGGAATTAGGGATAATGAGCAGAAGGAAGACTACGACTCCCAAACCGCCGATGAAATGGGTGGAACTTCTCCAGAAAAGAAGGCTCTTCGGCAGAGCCTCGATATCCTCAAGGATCGTTGCGCCTGTGGTAGTGAAGCCGGAAACACTCTCGAACCAGGCGTTCTCGATTGTGAATGGACCTCCCCAAAGCGCATACGGCAGCATACCGAACACGAATGACAGCAGCCAGGCAAGGGTGATGATGACATAGCCTTCTTTAAGCGTGATGGTCTGTGACCTGCGCACAAAAAAGAATGGGAATATTCCGACTATGAAGGTGATGGTGAAGCTGATGATCAATGCCGCGAGGGCACTGTCATTGCCGTTGAAGATGGAAACGAGCACAGACATGAACATGAACAACGCGCTGACTAGCAACGCGTATCCAATGTTCAGTATGATCGATTTCCAGTTCATTGCATTTTGCTGCGAAGGCTGAGTATGCGTTTCCTCAGCTGCTGATTCTCCTCAGTGATGTCCGTAATGGCATCGTTGAGCTCCCTGAGCTGATCGTCACCATCGAAGGTGACTGAATATTTCTTATCATTTGTCCTGTAGGCATTCAGGGACTTAAGCATGTCGTAAAGCGGGTCCACATAGAGCCCGATCACAAAGAAGAGAAGCATTATGACAAGCAGAAGGCCAACTCCCACTGCAACTATTCCAGGGATGATGCTCCTGTAGAATCCCCTCTCGAAGGTCTCCGAATTGTCCTCAAGGTCGTTATGTATGGCCTCTATGACATCATCA
This sequence comes from Candidatus Cryptobacteroides equifaecalis, assembly GCA_018064625.1. GTDB lineage: Bacteria > Bacteroidota > Bacteroidia > Bacteroidales > UBA932 > Cryptobacteroides > Cryptobacteroides equifaecalis. The sequence goes on from JAGHUW010000159.1 coordinate 5,284, forward strand.
ATATCTTTTTTCAGAGCCAGATATCTGGGCTGGAGCCTTTCGAAGAACCATGAACGCGTGTCCACGAAATCAGATTGCATCACATTCTCGAACTCCAGTGAGGTGAGCATGTAGGCAGAGAAACTGTACATGAGCTGCTCGGACCTCGGGATGCCGCGGCATTTCTCAGTGAAGAGATCATAGTCGAAATCCGGATTGGTACCATATATATTGTCACCAATCCTCGAAAGGATCTGCAGATTATAATCATTCACCATTCCGGACAGTTTGTTGGCATCGTTGATGCTGCTTATGTCCGCCGCGATGAGCCCTGTCACATAATTGCTCATCCTGTCATATTCCATGACGGATATTATGCAGGAAATCAGCAGGATTGCAGCAATGGAGAGGAGACTGAGAGTCAGTTTCCCCTTCATCGACAACCTGCCGTCCGGTATTATCGTGCCCTTTTTGAGCTTCATGATTACCCCAAATTCTTCAAAACGCAAAGATAGTAAAAAATAGAAACTCTATGAATATATTGTATCAGGGCAAGTTATTAAATATCATAGTATCGCAAAGGGAGATAATAAGATTTAATGCATAAACCGATGCATATTTTTGAATTTTTTTATAAATTTTTGAAAAAATTCATATCTTTGCAGTCTATAACACTTTACGATATGCCTGAAACCTTCCTGACCGACAGCAATAGCAAATCATCGGCTATTAAAAGACAGATACTGGACCTCTGTATCAAACATGACACATACAGCATCGCAGATTTCAGCAAGGATCTGGGCATAAGCGTACCTACCATCACCAAACTGATAGGTGAGCTCATTTCCGAGGGCTTCATTCAGGACGAGGGAAAGATAGGTACCTCAGGCGGCAGAAGGCCGAGCATCTACGGCCTCAACCCGGACGCAGGCTATTTTGTGGGAATAGACGTGGCACGCCACCACTTCCACATTGCAGTGACGGATTTCAAGGGCAAGCTGCTCACGAACATCGCCGATATTGAATTCGTGCTCGAATCCACAGCACAGTCATTCCGCGACATATGCAAGCTCGTGAAGGAGAAGGTGACAGAAGCCGGATATCCTTGGTTCAAGGTCCTGGCCGTGGGTGTGAGCCTCGCCGGCCGCGTAAACCCTGAAAAAGGCTATTCACTCACATATTTCGTGAGCGACGACCTCCCTCTGAAGGATATTTTCCGCAAGGAACTCAACGTGCCGGTGGGAGTGGAGAATGACTCTCGCGCCATGACCTACGGTGAATATATGAACCTTGGAAAGGACAGTGACCCCAACATGATAGTCATCAACCTCAACTGGGGCCTCGGTATGGGAATGATTCTGGACGGGCAGCTGTATTATGGCAAATCCGGATTCTCCGGGGAGCTGGGTCACTTCCCTGCCCTGGACAACAACATCATATGCCGCTGCGGAAAGATAGGCTGCCTCGAGACAGGCGCCTCAGGTTCAGCCCTGCACAGAATCATGATAGAGAAGCTCAAGGAAGGACGCCAGTCCACACTTCAGGCAATATACCGCAAGAAGGGTGACATAGAGCTCGAGGAGATACTCCAGGCCATCAAGGACGAGGATGTGCTTGCCATCGAATGCATAGGCCAGATCGGAGAGACTCTGGGCCGAGGCATAGCCGGCGTGCTGAACATCTTCAACCCCGGCCTCGTGATAATAGGCGGACGCCTGATTGTGGGAGGCGACTACCTCAAGCTGCCGATCAAGACCGCCATCAACAGGCTCTCCATGACCCGCGTAAGTTCAGACACCAAGATAAA